>JANMDL010000842.1:0-2140 GCA_031376295.1 Chitinophagales bacterium | reverse complement strand
ATATTAGTACAGCATCTCCTCTCCCGGTTTTTTACATTGCAACCTGGTAATTTCCGTATCATCCATAATAAGCCCGCATTACTATCCTGAGTATATTATATTATTGAAAGTTCTGCATCATTTAAAAAAGATTCATTTATTTTTGAAGAAGTAACGGCTTTCAATACCCCGGTGTAAATTTTAAATATGGATATTAAAGTAATAGCTTTTGATGCTGATGACACACTATGGGTAAATGAGCCTTATTTCCAGGAAACAGAAAGAAAGTTTTGTGCCCTGCTGGAAGATTACCTGCCGCACCATACTATATCCCAGGAGCTTTTTAAAACGGAAATGGACAACCTTTCGCTGTATGGTTATGGTGTTAAAGGCTTTATGCTTTGCATGGTGGAAACCGCCATCCGGGTATCAGAAAAAACGCTGGACATTGGTATTATTGAAAAAGCCATTGAGTATGGCAAGGAACTTTTAGATAAACCAATTGAAATACTGGACGGTGTGGAAGAAGTGCTGAAAGCTTTATCAGGCAAATATAAATTGGTAGTGGCTACCAAAGGCGACCTGCTTGACCAGGAGCGTAAGCTGAAAAAATCGGGTATTGATCATTATTTTCACCATACCGAAATAATGAGTGATAAAAAAGAAGCCGATTATGCAAAGCTGATAAAGCACCTGGATATTGCCCCATCGCAACTGATGATGATGGGCAATTCACTTAAGTCGGATGTGATGCCGGTACTGGCGCTTGGCGGGTATGGGGTACATATACCTTACCATACCACCTGGGCGCATGAGCATAGCGAACATACTGTTGAGCATGCAAATTTCATTCATATTCATTCAATTAAAGAAATATTACCCTTTTTACTGCCATGAGCCAGCTTATATCATTACCAAAGGTAGAACTGCACCTGCACCTCGACTGTTCGCTCAGTTACGAAGTGGTTAAGAAAATTAACCCCACCATTACGGAGCAGCAATACCTGCATGATTTTATTGCCCCGGGTAAATGTACTGATCTGGCTGATTTTTTAACAAGGGCAGTTAAGGGTTTTGCTTTAATGCAGACAAAGGAGCAGATACAATTGGTGGTGCATGACCTTTTTAAACAACTGGCAGCTGATAATATGCTCTATGCCGAAATACGCTTTGCGCCTTTGCAACACCTGCAAAAAGGAATGACGGCTTATGAAGTGGTAGCTGCTGCTGACGAAGCCATGGCCGAAGCAGTGCAGCAAACGGGTATTGAGGCCAGGCTGATACTTTGCACCTTGCGCCATTATACCCAGGCGCAAAGCATGGAGACTGTGAAACTGGTGGAGCAGTTTAAAGGTACTTATGTGGCGGGCTTTGATATTGCTGCTGATGAAGCAGGCTTCCCGGTAGATGATCACGTTGCTGCTTTTAAATATGCAAAAGAAAAAGGGATTCCCTGTACCGCCCATGCAGGTGAAGCAAAGGGTGCAGCAAGTGTGTGGGAAACGCTGGAGTATTTCGGCCCGTCACGCATCGGGCATGGCGTAAGAAGCAGTGAGGATAAAAATTTAGTGGAACATCTTCGCAAAAACAATATTCATCTGGAAATATGCCCTACCTGTAATGTACAGATAAATATGTATGATACTTACAACGACCATCCCATCAATGAACTGTACAGGGCAGGGGTTTCTGTAAGCGTTAATACAGATACACGTACCATTTCCAATATTACACTGAACCGGGAGTATGAAAAAATGCAGGAAGTTTTTGGCTGGACAATACAGGATTTTTACACCTGTAATGTAAATGCCCTTAAAGCGGCGTTTATCACAGATGAACAGAAGCGTAAGTTGCTGGATAAACTTTCAGCTGCATATAAAACTGCCGCTTCTGGCCTTAAGGGATAAAGGGATGTGTATTCGCAGGGTCATCCTTTCTTTTGAATAATCAAACCAATAGAAGTAACAACATATTTATCCACCTGGAGTTTGAGGTGTACTTTCTGTTGATGCGGCTCCACATCTACCATAAAATCTTCGGGTAATCCACCCATAGAAAAATCCAGTTCTTCCACAAAATGACCTTCACCTCTCAATTTGTTAACAATAAATTCAATATCCCGCTGGCGGTAGATAACTGTGCTGTTATTTTCCTGCGTTTC
>JANMDL010000810.1:0-5896 GCA_031376295.1 Chitinophagales bacterium | reverse complement strand
GATTAAAATCTGCTTTAGTTATTTACTCTGCTGGGTGATATCGTATCTGGTTATGCGGGTATTGCTGAGATTGAATTTTTATTGGGTACAATATTGCTATTGTGCGCCGGCTGTAATATTGTTGCCAATACATATTCTATCTCAGCAATACCCGCATTACCAGTTTCGTTATCCCCCAGCAGCGTTTTTACCTTTTGCAGTTTTTCATCATTGCTGCCAGCGATGCCGAGATACTTTTCAATCACCAGCACCTGCCCTTCATCAAGCCCACGCTGCCGCAACTCTTCTTTCACTTTATCAATACCAATCTTATCTAATTTATCTATGGCAATGGTAATATCCATCATCATAGCTGCTCCACCGCAAATTTCAGCCAGTGCCGCCAGTATCTTCCGGCTGTTAATTCTTAATTCATAATTCTTCATTTTTAATTGACTGAACACTTCATGATAAATCAGTGCCAGTTCCACTTCATTCAGCAATGCCTTACTGCCCACCACATCGGCATCGCATTGTGTAAACTCCCGGTAGCGGCCACGCTGGGGCCTGTCGGCACGCCATACCGGTTGCATTTGATAGCGTTTAAAGGGAAAAGTCAGTTGCCCGTGGTTCATGGCCACATACCTTGCAAATGGAATGGTGAGGTCGTATTTCAATGCACGTTCTGTTATGCCACTGTTGTTTTTTCCAGCCAGTATCTTTTCAAAATCTTCCCTCGCTTTCTCATGCTTTTCATTTCTTTCCAGGCCGTTATTCAATATTTTAAAAATCAGTTTATCACCCTCCTCACCATACTTGCCCATCAGTGTATCAAGGTTTTCCATGGCAGGCGTTTCCAGCGGTGAAAAGCCGTACAGTTCAAATACAGTTTTAATTGTATTGAGAATGTACTGCCGCTTTCTTACTGTTGTTGCGTCAAAATCTCTGGTACCTTGTGGTATTGCTGCTTTAGCCATTGTATTGTATCATTTTGGATAATTGCTTACCCGCTTTAATTAATTTTGCTGTTGTGCTGCCAACGCTGTACAGTTCCACTATCCTGCTGCAAGCTTTATCAATCAGTTCAAACACTTCATGATAACCCGGCTCCGGGCCGTACCAGGGGTCGGGTACATCCCGCTGCTGGCCGGGATACAATTCATTCAGCAATAATCCTGCTTTTACCATATCAAATTTTTTCCCTGCTATCCGTTGCATATCATCCATTACATCGGCAGCAAGGGCATATATCTTATCATATACATCAAAATCTTCTTTTACAAAATCCCTGGCCCGTTGCCGGCTTATATCAATACCATGCTGCAAAGCTACTTTCTGCGATAAATGATGCGGTGGCTCACCAGTATGATACCCATTGGTACCGGCACTGTCTATCACCCAGTTTAGTCCGGCTGCTTTCACTTTATGCTGCAGTATGCCTTCGGCAAGGGGGCTCCGGCAGATATTACCCAAACATACCATCAATATTCTCATCGGGGCAAAGGTAGTTCAAAGTTGATAAGTTGAAAAGTTCAAAGGTTCGACATTCAAGATTGTTGGGCGTTGGGTGATGATTGTTCAAAGTTGGTTCGTGCCGGGGGAAGCTCACTTTGAACCTTGAACGTTGAACCATTTGTACAACCCTGAACTTTCAACTTTGAGCCTTTGCATTAAGTCCCTATTTCAAAATACCCCCACAACCCTAAGGAATTCTTAATTCCTCATTCATAATTCTTAATTGCCTGCTTATGGAATTCCCAAACAAACACATCTTAGTATCAAACGCGGCAGCCGGTTTTGAAACAATTTTCCGTCACTTCAAAACCAATTATTATGAACGGTGAACAAATAATGAAAAGTGAAGTCATAGACATCATTTTCGAAAATAAGAACAAAGCGTATGGTGCATACAACCTGCGGAAGTTTTATGACAGGCGGCTGAGCAAAGCCCTATTAATTATGCTGGCAATGGTGATAGTTTTATCAGCCTTTACTTTTTTACCTGAAAAAACTACTGTAAAAAATGATGGTGAGTATGAAACTACAACCACAGTATTAGGCGATGCAGAAAAGAAAAAGGAAGAAAAGCCGCAGGAAAAACCAAAGCCCAAAACACAGAATGTACCGCAGGCAAAGCTCCTATCCAATATTATTATTACAAAAGTTGGCCCTGTTGATACTGTAAAAACCATTGATTCCATAATGGCAATCGGCAATACAAATATCACGGTTCTCAATCCCGTAAAAGGCGACACTTTAACAGTGGGCGGCACACCCGGCACTGGTGATGGCGGTGGTGGCGGAGAAGAGCCGGTGAAACCAAAAGTACCTGAACTACCAGTTTTTGACCCTGCAATACCTGTTGATAATGCGGATGTGCAGCCTGAATTTCCTGGCGGCATGAACAAATTGCGTACTTTTTTACAAAACAACCTTACCAACCCAAAGGACATGGAAGAAGGCGAAATGGTAAGTGTGAAGATAAAATTTGTAGTGGGTTATGATGGTAAACTGAAATCTTTTGAAACAATTGAGGATGGCGGCAGCGAGTTTAACAGGGAAGTGATAAGGGTATTGAAAAAAATGCCCGCCTGGACGCCCGGCAAAGCAAACGGCATAAACGTATCAGTTTATTATACCATACCTGTAAAGTTTACGCCGGCTGAATAAAAGGGTTTGTTTGAACCGGGTTTGGGAGGCAATGTATTAAAAACCATAGTTACCGCCCGGTTCAAACAATTTTTGTAATTTGCAATTTCATTTAAATCAAAACAGATGGCGCTTGAAGAATTTGAAAGAAAAGAACCCAGCAGGCGGGAAAAAGGCTATGCAGGTATGCGCAGCATCATGGATTACGGCATGGGCCTGCTGATTGCGGCCATGGGCGTTTTTTTTATTTTTTCTAATAAAATATCTCCTGACTTTCCGCAGTTCGACGATCCATGGATAAAAGGATTGGGGGGTGTGGCAGTTATTTACGGTATCTTCAGGATATACAGAGGTTATAAGAAAATCTATTAATACAAAGATGATTAAAAGAAATACGGTTATTGCTTTGCTGGGGATATGGATGCTTTGCGTAACCGGGTGCAGCGATGAGCAACATGTTGAAACAGATACACCCAGCAACGGCAGTATCAACATAAGCGTTGATGAATCATTTAAACCCATAATAGATGAACAGATTAAAATGTATGAGGCAACCTTTCCTAAAGCAAAAATTAATGTACATTACAAACCCGAGGCTGACTGCCTTAAAGACCTGATAAGAGATACTGCTAACCGTATGGTGATTGTAACCCGCGGCCTCAACGAAAAAGAAGAGAAATTTCTTACCGACTCACTCAGTTACCGCCCCAAATGGGATGGCGTGGCCACAGATGCCATTGCTGTGATTGTACATATCAGCAGCAGCGATACGCTTTTTACTGTGGAAGACCTGCGCAACCGCCTCACTGGCAAGTCTGCTAAAAAAAACCCCATCATTTTAGATGGCCTGAGTGCCACCAGCACCGTTCGCTTTGCAAGAGACAGTATTCTGCAGGGCAACCTGCCATTTGACAGCAGCATTGTAAGGGCTGTAAAAAGCAGCAGGGAAGTGATAGATTATGTAGCTGCCACGCCAGGCAGTATCGGCATGGTTGGTATAAGCTGGATAGGTAACCCCGAAGATTCTGCCCAGGTAAAACTGTTAAAGAAAGTTAAAATTGCTTACTTGCGCTGCGACAGATGCGATAGTACCCCTTATGTAAAACCCACACAGGCAAGCATCATGGAAAAGCGCTACCCTTTGGTACGTGCTTTGTATTACATACTTAAAGAAAATTATTCAGGCCTGGGTTCAGGTTTTGCCAGTTTTCTGCAGTTTGAAAGGGGGCAATTGATTTTTAACAGAGCCT
Source organism: Chitinophagales bacterium (assembly GCA_031376295.1). Classification (GTDB taxonomy): domain Bacteria; phylum Bacteroidota; class Bacteroidia; order Chitinophagales; family Chitinophagaceae; genus Ferruginibacter. The sequence continues at coordinate 2,018 of JANMDL010000810.1, read as the reverse complement.
ATCTTGCGCCGGGTAAAATAGGGTTTGGCATAAGGCATGTTAAGATAAACGAAAAATTAAGAAAAGATTAGTAGAACAGAAGCGCAGATAATGGATAAAAAGTATATCATTGTAAAGTCTTAAAACGGTAAAATAAAATGAAACAAGCTAAAATTGGGTTCCTGTTTTTGATTACAGTATTTACAGGCGTACTGGCAAAAGCCCAGGGCATTGATGAGGGAAAGAAATTTTTATACTACGAAAAATATAAAAGTGCAAAAATTGTTTTTGATAAATTAGTAGCTGCCAACCCGGCCAATGCCGATGCTGCTTACTGGCTGGGGCAAACGCACCTGGCTATGGAAGATATAGCCGGTGCCAAATCGCTGTATCAAAAAGCTTTGATGACCAATAATAACAATCCCCTGCTGATTGCGGCCATTGGGCATATTGAATTACTGGAAGGTAAGAACCAGGATGCCCGCAGCAGGTTTGAAACAGCCATCAGCCTCAGCCAGGCAAAAAACATTGCTGTACTTAATGCAGTGGGGCTTGCCAATGTAGATGCAAAGGGTGGCGATGCCCTGTATGCTATTGACAAATTAAAGGCTGCTGTTATCCAGAAAGGCTTTAAAGATCCAGACGTATACACAAATATGGGTGATGCCTACCGCAAACTCTCAGATGGCGGCAGTGCATTGAGGGCTTACGAAAATGCGCTGGCCATTGCGCCTAACTATGCCAAAGCATCTTATAAAATTGGCAAGATTTATCAAACACAGGGAAGGCCGCAGGAAGAAATATATATGCGTTACTATAACGATGCCATTGCAAAAGATGCCGCTTATGCGCCTGCTTATTTTAACCTGTACAATTATTTTTACGAAACCAATGTAACCCGCTCGGCTGAATACCTGGAGAAATATTTAGCCAATTCAGATGATGACCCAAAGAACTGTTATTACAGGGCATCTATGAAGTTTGCACAGGGCCTTTTTGCCGAAACAGTGAGCAAAGCCGACGAGTGTATTACTGCAGGTGGCAATGAACCCTACCCCAATCTTTACGGTTTAAAGGGCTATGCTTACAACCGCCTGGGTGATTCTGTAAATGCAAAAACCAGTTTTGATATGTACCTGCAGAAGCAAAAGCCTGAAAAATTGGGACCCAACGATTTTTCCTCTTATGCAAAAATATTACTTAAATTCCCGGACAATGATGTGCTGGCAGGTAATATGATGGACAAAGCCATTGCCGCCGACACCCTGGAAAGCGGAAAAGTTGATTACATCAGAACCATGGCCACTTACTACCTTGGGCAGAAAAAGTTTAACGAAGCCGCAGACTGGTATAAAAAACTGTTAACGGTAAAAAAGAACATTACAAAAACTGATTTGTACAATGCAGGTTACAATTATTATAAAGCAGCCAACTACACCCCGGCTATGGAAATATTTAACCAGTACACACAAAAATTTCCGGATGATATTTTTGGTTACTATATGATTGGTAAGTCAAATGCGGCGATAGACAGTACCATGGCGCTTGGCCTGGCCATACCCAGCTACGAAAAAGCCGCTGCCGTGGGGGAAGCCTACCCGGATAAGAGTAAGGTTAAAGACCAGCTATTGCCAACTTACAAATACCTTATTGCATATTATTTTAATATAAAGAAAGATAAAAAAACGTCGCTGGCATATTGCGATAAGTACCTGCTGGTTGATTCGCTTGATACAGAAATGATTGCTAATAAAGAGGCCATCAGCAAAGCTACCTTTGCCCCTGTAAAGCCTGTTGCTGCACCAAAGCCGGCCAAACCAGATCCCAAGACACCGGCAAAACCAGCAGCAAAGCCTAAAACCCCGGCAAAACCAGCGCCAAAGAAAAAAGCTTAGTTATACGAACTTTATACTTAAATCCCTGTTTACCATAGCGGTAACAGGGATTTTTGCTTTGTGTGGAAATGCAACCCGTTTTTTCTTGGTTATTGCCCCTGCTGCCTTATTTTTGCCATGCAACATTAATTTGCACTATAATAT
>JANMDL010000802.1:0-5426 GCA_031376295.1 Chitinophagales bacterium | reverse complement strand
GGGAAGCCTTCGGGCTTCTCTTTTTCCTTTACCAGTTTGGCGTTAACTGTTAAAAAAGCTTGGCTCAGCATCTGAGTAGCCATTAAATTTTTGACCATTAAACCTTGAAAAGGGAAGCTGTTTGGCTTCTCTTTTTTATTTTTGTACCAGATGATACAGCAAAAACTTACGCCCGGTCAGGCAGCTCCCAAACTGAAACAGTACTGTGCTTACCAGGAGCGCTGTCATAGCGAAGTAAAAGAAAAACTCAGCAGCTATGGTGTATATGGAAAAGATGCTGATATCATTATTTCAACACTGGTAGAAGAAAACTACCTGAATGAAGAGCGGTTTGCGATACATTTTGCAGGCGGAAGGTTCAGGATGAAGCAATGGGGAAAGGTGAAAATAAAATATGAACTGCGGCAGAAGCAGGTAAGTGATTACTGCATTAAAAAAGCACTTGCAGCCATTGATACTGATGCGTATGAAAAAACCCTTGATAAACTTGCTGAAGAAAAAAGAAGGAGCCTGAGGGGAGAAAAAAATATTTTTATAAAAAAGAGAAAACTACAGCAATACCTTATGCAGAAGGGATATGAAACAAACCTTATAAATGAACTGGTGAACAACAGAGAGAAGCCATAAAAAAAAGATGGCATTTTGCTAAGTGCTGTGTTCAGCAAAAAAAACGGATATGCTTATTAAATAATTCATCATCTTACGAACGATTTAATAGCGTCGGAAAATACGGTAACCGGGTATCCGGACAGGTAAAATTACGCAGTAAATAATCGATGAAACCCTTACCAGTAAAGAATTTAATGGCAAATGCAACCTTTTGTTATGCTGCCGCAACTTACTTATATCCAATATCACAGAAGAACAAAAATTCAATATCCAAATCAGAAAAACCACACTTCTTTCCATAAAAGAATTTTTCCCCGGCAATATTGCCGGGGTTTTTTGTTTTAATATCTTTACGGTATGGCCTCACTTACTATTACATTGATACAGACCTGGCTGCATTGGGAAGATAAGGCAGCCAACCTGCAGATGCTGGAAGAAAAAATAAACAGTATTAACGTTCCCACTGAAATAGTGGTGCTGCCCGAAATGTTTACCACAGGCTTCAGTATGAAACCGGAACTATTTGCGGAAACAATGGAAGGTAAAACAGTGGCCTGGATGAGGCGGGTATCAGCAGCAAAGAAAATTATATTAACTGGCAGTGTGATTATAGAAGAAGCAGGCAGCTATTACAACCGGCTTATCTGGATGCTGCCCAATGGCCAATATGGTTATTACGATAAGCGCCACCTGTTTGCATTTGCAGGTGAAGATGCTCATTATACCGCAGGCAGCAAGCGGCTCATCACATCAGTAAAAGGATGGAAGATAAATGTACAGGTTTGTTACGACCTGCGTTTCCCTGTATGGGTACGACAGCAACCGCAGGAAGAAGGGCAGGAGTACGACCTGCTGCTGTATGTAGCCAACTGGCCGCAGCGCCGCAACCATGCCTGGAAAACCCTGCTGCAGGCAAGAGCTATCGAAAACCAATGCTATGTAATTGGGCTTAACCGTGTGGGTGAAGATGGCAACGGCATTTACCATAGTGGCGACAGTATGGTGATTAATGTGCTTGGTGAGGGCATGTATCATAAGGAAGATGAGGAAGATATACATACAATTACCTTAGAAAAGGAACTGCTGGAAGAAACAAGGAATAAATTTCCTTTCTGGAAAGATGGTGATGCATTTATGCTCCTGTAAATCTGTTTTGCAGCAATTATGTTTTTGTGTACTTTTAGTTTTAAAACTTTCTGTTATTGAAGACGCTTCTTATCATACGGCACGCTAAAAGCGACCAACGTTTTTTTGGCAATGACTTTGAGCGCCCCCTAAACGAAAGGGGAAAGGCAGATGCACCCGTAATGGCACAAAGGCTGCTGGATAAAAAAATCGTCATCGACGCCTTTATATCAAGCCCGGCAAAAAGAGCAAAAAAAACAGCAGAATTATTTTGTACCACCTGCAACAGGCTTTCTGAGGAGATCATTTTTGTAACACCACTCTATCATGCCCCTTCAGAGGTTTTTTATGAAGTGATACAGCATATAGATGACAACATCAATACCGCTGCTATCTTTTCACACAACCCCGGCATCACCGATTTTGTGAATAGCCTTACTAATGCACGGGTTGACAATATGCCCACCTGTGGTGTTTTCGCTATTAAAACCAACATCCCGAACTGGGCTGGCTTTACCACTGCTGAAAAAGAGTTTTTGTTTTTTGATTATCCTAAAATGGTTTAGTAAAACTTGGAGCAACTCACAAGAAATAAAGAGCTAAAAACCGCACACTCCCAAATAATTTAGTATTTTTACCCCGAAAAAACAATAACACCATGCAAATCATTCACAGTATTCAGAACAGAATTTACGAAATCAGGGGCGAAAGAGTTATGCTTGATTTTGATTTGGCCGCCCTTTACGAAGTAGCCACCAAAGTGCTGAACCAGGCTGTAAAGCGCAATAGTAAACGCTTTCCGCCTGATTTTATGTTTCAGCTCACCCTGCCGGAATGGGAATCTTTAAGGTCAAAATTTGTGACCTTAAATGGAGGCACTGATAGTATGTGGTCACAAACTGTGACCAGTTCCCAAGGCAAAAACAACTTGAGGTCACAATTTGTGACCTCAAGTTGGGGTGGCAAAAGATACGCCCCTTATGCCTTTACCGAACAGGGAGTTGCCATGCTCAGCGGTGTATTAAACAGCGATAAGGCCATCAGCATGAATATTGCTATTATGAGGGCCTTTGTAGAAATAAGAAAGGTATTGCTGCACCAAAATGATATGAAAGAGCAACTAAAGCAATTGAAAGAACGCCTTGGCGAACATGATGCACAACTCAATCAAATATACGATGCCATGGAAAACCTGCTCGACGAAAAAGCAGCGCAAAGAAAATGGGAGGAAAGGGAGCGCATTGGTTTTAAAAAATGATCAGCTCCATAAAAAAACCGGCAGGCTGCTTCTGCGCACCTGCCGGTAAAATATTTATCATTTAAGCAGCTTAATTCAGTTTCTCTAAATGCGCTTCTAATTTTTTATCCTTTTTGTAATAATCCATAATCAGCACCTGCCCTATTTTTCCCGGCAGCACCCATGTACGGGTAGCTTTCGATTTTGTTTCAATCCGGTCGGTGGTAATCTTACCGTTGTTGTAGCTGATAGAATTAAAAGTGTTGCCCTTGTATTCTTTGCTTTTAACATAATCGCTGTAGCAAACAGTAAAGGAAGTGCCATCCTTACTCATTTGTGTATAGGCATAATCAAATCCGCCATAGTTGTATTTAACCGCTTTGGCCATTACCTGGGCACTGTAAAATTCCATACCCGATGGCAATTCAATGCTGTTGCTGTTCTTATCATAAACCTTGGCTTCTTTCACATTAAAGTCTTTGTCAAATTTAAGCAGCACCATATCAGTTACTTTAATTTTACTCATACTCACCAGGCCGCTGCCCCTGTTCATTGCAGCAGTAATAATGCCCAGTGCGCTGGCTACTTCCATAAAGCCTTCGCCCACAGCATAAATATCGCCATTAGCCGTTGTTACAATATTGTGCAGGAACATGTAGCCAAAATCCTTGATGCGTCCTTTGGAACTCACGTCTAAGAATTTCCCCAGGTCATCTTCCCAGGAAGCATATTTTTCACTAATAACCTTACCCGTTGCATCAATACCCCAAAAACCAAATCCTTTGGATTTACCCTTTAAGATATTGCCCCCTTCAGCAAAATACTCGCCGTACATATAAGGCTTACCATTGAACACTGCCATAGAAGTGGGATAAAACCGCTGCTTACCATCCGTTGTAACCTGGAACAGTTTTTTACCGGTTTCCAGGTCGAAGCCCAGCACATAGCTGTCTAATTTCTGATCAAGTGCAGTTGCACCAACCAGCATCTGGAAATACACCACGTTGTTGAAATAACCAAGATATTCGCCAATGAACCTTTTGCCGCCCTCGGTGGGCGTATAGCTCCATTGCTTGCGCTTTTCCGTAGAAAAATAATCAATCTGAAAAGTATAATCCTTATCCTCCCGGCTGGGCGTGTTGGAAATAAAACCCTTCCCCTCCAAAGGATACAGGCCACGGAAGGCACGTTCGTCATCATTGATATCATAAAGCGCTTTCATATAGCGCATTTCTTTTTTAGTAAGTTCCCTGTTGTAACTGAATGATTTTTTCTGGCCATCAGCGCCGTAAATGCGGTAATCAAATGTGCGGTCATCATCATTGTAAAACAAAAACATAAGGTCGGTACCATTAAAAGATGATTCAAGAATGCTGATGCCTTTACCATCTTCAAACTTGATATCCTTCAGCACTTTCAGGTTATTGTCAGCAATCCGCAAAGTATATTCATTGGTATGCTTGTCAATTTTGTCGCTTACGTAAAAAAAGTAATAGCCTTTTACATCGGTTCCTTCCTTTATGGCATCCGAAGCCCGGAGCCACATGCTGCGTACATTGTCTATTGACATGGTTTGAGCCTGCAGCAGCGCAGCACTTGCCAGCAGCAACAGGGGAATTAGAATTTTCTTTTTCAATTTGTATGAATTTTAATGATAAATTATTGATGATTGGTTCTGTTTTTAATGGCTGTGGCCAGTTCTTTGTCAAAAACGGGATAAGCTTTCATGGCCTCTTCGTGCTGCCGGCAAAAATGATAAGCCAGTTCGGCCAGCTCATCCAGTTTTACCCTGTCGGCAAAGCGCAGCAGCAGGTTGTAATCAGCGGGGTATCCCCTTGTTTCCTTATCTACCGAAAGCCCCAGTTTGTGCTCTTTTTGTAAACTGTATATGCGGTTGAGGCTTCGGGCCACAGCAAATATGGCATAAGGCAGGTTGGTGCCGCTTTGCAGCAACTGCAGGCTGAAATATAAATGCTGCCCAAGATTATCGCTTTTAAAGTTCTGCTCCGTCATTTCCACCAAAAAATCTTTCTGCAACCGGCGTAACAGGGTTTCATTTATTAAAAAAGTTTTTCCCTGCGGCGCAGCACGCACAGAATCATGCAGTAATTGTATACGCTGTGAGCATTCGGGATGTGTTTTCAATGAATCTTTTTCCTTTTGGTTCAGCACGGGAGAATCATCGGTATTCATTTGCCCGAAAATGCCAGCTTCTTTTTCTATCCAACGCTTGCGGAAGGCATATTCGGGAAAGTTGAAAACCTCCGGTAATTGCAATGGTTTAAAAAGAGAAGTATCATCCACTTTATCCAGCAATTGCAGGCAGGTGACAGCAGCATTGCAATCATAACCCGTTTTTTTCATAAAGCGGAATGCCTGCTGGTCGGCAGCAACTTCGTTGGTACGGCTGTGGCGGCGGCTGCCAAAAGCTAATTTTTTAACCAGTTGCTCAAAC
>JANMDL010000760.1:0-1541 GCA_031376295.1 Chitinophagales bacterium | reverse complement strand
TTCCGCATTGCGACTAGCATTCTTTCCCAAATCCCACATACTTTGCCAAAAGTTACTATTACTGGTTCTATTATTACCAAAATAATTCTCTCCACCGCCAAAACCACTGTGGTAGGTACCAATACCACCGCCTTCACCACTACCTCCTCCACCTCCACCGCCATCAAAATCCCATCCCCTGTCAAAAAAATTATTCCCATATCTGCTATCGTGCCAGGAGTTATAATCGGCCTGCATATCTCTTATCCATTTGGGCATGTCTTTACCAGCCGCATAATCTCCCATTGGGTCGTTCATCATTACCGGGTTATTATTGCCATAAGCATAAGTTGTAATTGCATCTGTTGCTTCTGCCATCGGGTCCACACCATTAAAGCGGCCAATTACAGGGTCGTACTCTCTAAAAAAAGTACTGTAATAATCTGCCAACCCTTCTATATCATCTTGCCACTCGCTGCCGGCATTGTATAGTTTTTTGTTGGCATTGTAGGGCATGTAGCTACCCGCCATTTGCATGCCAAAGGCATAGTAACTGTTTTCTTGTGTTAGTTTTACGGTGTTGGTATTGGTGCCATCATCTTCAAAACTTACACGGGTATTGCCCTGGTGGTCGGTTATAAAATACTCCATCTTTAAACTTAAACCAAGGCCGCCGCCATCGTGCACCAATAATTACTAACACGTTTATACATTAGCCAATTATATATTTCTAATCAATTTAAAACCCACCTCCTGTTGAAGTAAGCTAATTATTTTATTTACTTTTTTAACCTCCAAGATTTCTTCGTTACTAGAAGGTGAAGGGTAAAAATAAATTCTATAAACATGTTTCGTCGCAATTTCCACACTTATTGATGATGCGTCAGTGTCTAAAGTATATTTAGGTATCGCCTCCCAACTAGGTAAAGTCAAAACATCTAGGTTGAAGAGTTCTTCAGTAAATTTAGCCCAACCTGATTTAGGTATAATATTACTTACTTCTCTTTTTACAGAGATTACCGAATCATAATTGGAATTATATACATTACTTAAATTAAATAGAGTACCAACCCATTTATTGTTGACAAACTCAATTTCAATAACTTGTTCCTTTTCACTAAAAACATATCCAAACCAAAATCTTATCTTGAGTGAATCAAAACCATTCTCCATCGTTTGAAAACCGGCTTTCTTTTCCGCCGGATCTTTTAAAAGGTATTGAGCGTTCAAGCTTCCGTCTAATGATCGAGGTATGTCTTTTTTTATAGTGTCAGTTGTTGGCTGGCTTACGTTAACTTCCTTTTTAGGAGTTGTTGTACAATTACAAAATATTATAATTAATACGCATAGATATTTTATTTTGCTTTTCATCAACTTAATTTTAAGTAATTTAATTTTATTATGGCCATATAACAACATTTATTGTTCCTGACCACCAGCCAACTTTTCTAACATCTTTTGTGGAAAGTTGATCCCATTGTATTTGAGGATTATTTGGAAACCCAATTACCTTAGGATATTGATTACTTTGTGAAGCACTAAATAATTTACCATCAGGTGTT
>JANMDL010000759.1:0-16032 GCA_031376295.1 Chitinophagales bacterium | reverse complement strand
ATTACGATCAGTGAACTGCTTTTGAAATTCAAATGCGGAAAGAGTAGAAAACATAACCAATTTATTTAGCATAAAAATACTAAATATATTAGACTTTTCAAAGAACTGTTATAGCTTTGCGGCTAATCTTTATTAACCTTTAAAACAAATATTTCTTTATAAACGGTACTGTTCATTAATTAAGTATATTCCAATTTGGCATAACTTGCACCCAAAACAGCTTATATGCGCTCACCACTTGGTGTTTCTATTTTCATATTACTGATGTTACTGCTGGATTTATATATGTACCAGGCTGTAAAAGTAGTAAGTCAGGCCGCCAGTCCCAAATCCAAAGCAATCATCCTTTTTGTTTACTGGGGTATCAGCATACTCACAATAGCCGGGTTTTTACTTTTTGTATTAACCGGACCTGATTTTATGCCAAAAAAAGTACGTACATACCTTTTTGCCACGGTAATAGGGCTTTTTCTGGGTAAATTAATTGCTGCTGCATTTTTTTTGATAGATGATTTGCGCCGTATCATACAATGGGGTGTGGCAAAATTATCTACACCCAAAATTATTGCAGACGGCATCATTAAGGATAGCATCAGCCGTTCTGCCTTTTTAAGCTGGCTGGGCATTACAGCAGGCACAGGGCTTTTTGGCAGCCTTGTGTATGGGTTTAGCAATAAATACATGTACAATGTAAAAAAACTGCAATTGAGTTTTGACAGCCTGCCTGCTTCCTTTAAAGGATTTAAAATTGTACATATCAGCGATATACACAGCGGCAGTTTTACCGATAAAAAAGCGGTAATGAAGGGCGTGCAAAAAATACTGGATCAAAAGCCCGACCTCATCCTGTTTACCGGCGACCTGGTGAATAACCTGGCCGAAGAAATGGATGACTACATGGATGTATTTAACCAACTGAAAGCTCCTATGGGGGTATACAGCTCACTTGGTAACCACGACTATGCCGATTATGTAAAATGGGATACCCTGCAGGCCAAGCAAGCTAATTTAGATCGTCTTAAAAAAGTGCATGCCGACCTGGGCTGGCGGCTGCTGCTGTACGAAAACATTGCATTGAAAAAAAATGACCACCACATTAACCTCATTGGTGTGCAGAACATCAGTGGCAAGGCCAATTTCCACAGCTATGGCGATATGGAAAAGGCTTATGAGGGTGTTAACGATGATCATTTTAATATACTGCTCAGCCACGACCCCAGCCATTGGGACAGTGAAGTTAAAAATTTTTATCCGGGTGTAAACCTTATGCTCAGCGGCCACACACATGGTATGCAGTTTGGGCTGGAACTGCCTGGCTTTAAATGGAGCCCTGTACAATATGTGTACAAGCAATGGGCGGGCCTTTATGAGGATGGCGATCAAAAACTATATGTAAACCGCGGCTTTGGTTTTATTGGATACCCCGGCCGGCTGGGCATTTTACCAGAGATAACAGTGATGGAATTGGTTTGATCTGGAAGATTGAATATTGGGGTAATCCGGCCTTATGCTTATAACCTTAGTTACTTAAAATCCGCCGCTTCCAATGCTCAAGTTTCACCAAGCCTGTTTAAATTTACAAAAAAATCATCATGAAACAAATCATTACTTTTTTCTGCTTACTTTTTTGCCTCAGCAGCTTTGGGCAAAATGTGGCCATCAACAATGATGGCAGTACAGCAGATGCCAGTGCTATGCTGGATATAAAAAGCAGTACCAAAGGCTTATTGATACCCCGAATGACGCAGGCAGAACGTCTGGCGATTGTAAACCCTGCCAATGGTTTACTGGTATACCAAACCGATGGACTGGTTGGTTTATTTTACAATTTTGGCAGTGCAGCATCACCCAATTGGGTAGCCAATGGTGCAGCCAATAATACCTGGGGCATACTGGGTAACAGCCTTTTAACTAATGGCCTATTGGGTACAACTACTAACAATAGTATCGATCTTATGACTAATAGTATTACAAGAGGCCGCCTCAGCAACCTGGGCGAATTTTTCATTGGCACTACCAATACCACCTTTCCCGGCGATTTAATGGGTGTGGTGAGCAATGCCGCTTTTCCTTTTGCCGTAAACGGCTTTTCCAGCTTTAACGGTGCTGGTGTATATGGTTCCATACAATCGGGCAATACTCAATTTGCCGCTGTGCAGGGTGAGTATCAAAGCACATCTGCCGGTACTTTTAATACTGCCGGTGTAAGGGGTGTTAACCAATCCAGCATAGCCGGTACGGGTTTTCGCACACAGGGCGCCACGGGGCCGCGGGCGGGTGTTATAGGCAATACCACAATCACTAACGGGCAATATACTTTTGGCATACACGGCAGTATGGCCAGTACCGATATACGTTGCGGCGGTATTATTGGTGATGATTTTGGTATTGCCCTGGGAGCAATCGGTTATTATTCTGCCAGTTTAATTGATTACAGTGTATATGGCTTTGGAAGGGATTACCAGGTGGGCGTGATAGGTGGCCGTGGCAGTTATGCACCAGAAAGCCCCAACACCCATATTGGCATTGGCATATACGGTGGTGTAATGGGTGGGTGGATACGTGGCCTTGTGTATGGCACATATATAAAAGGCGAACGCTACAGCCTTTATGTTGATGGTAAAACCTATACCAATGAACCAATGGCAGAACTTGTGGCTAATCCCGATGGCAGCCGAACCCCGGCATATGGCCTGGCTACCGAACAACCCGAAGTATATGCAAGAGGAAAAGCAACGCTGCAAAACGGGCAGTACTACATCCGCTTTAGTGATGTGTTCCGCAATATGGCAAAGGAAGATGATATTGTAGTAACCGTATCACCTTTGGCCAGCTCAAAGGGGCTGTACATAGCCGAGCAGGATGCCAATGGTTTTATGGTAAAGGAAAATGGCGATGGCAAGACCAACCTGAGCTTTGCGTGGATGGCCATTGCAGCCCGCAAAGGCTTTGAACAACTGAACCATGCCCCCGAAATATTACAGAAAGATTTTGACCAGAGGATGAACGGAGTGATGTACAACGACAACAACAAAACCGGTACCCCACAATACCTTTGGTGGGATGGGCAGCAGGTACGCTTTGACCAGCCGCCCGCCAAAACTGTGGAGGCCAATTATCAGCCTGCGGCAAGGATGGCAGCAAAAGTGCAGTAATGTTTTTGCCCCGGTCTGTAATGGATCGGGGCTTTTATTTTTTAAAAAATTGCTCAGTTTTGCGGGGCTGGCCGGCTATACCACTAAACATTGTAAGCAGTATTACTTGAATGTTGTTCTAACAATCTTTAATTCGTTATTATCAATAATTCCATTTAAACCACAGCTTGGATATGCACCGCAGCTCATGTCACATTCCTTCTGCCCAACTTGCATAAAACCCAATGTTTACCTGCTGGCGTTACTTAAAGATTAGTGTATCTTTTATACAACTATCCTGATTAATAAATATACAACACGCTATTTCCGGGTCAACTCTTGGTTGTCCTAAAGTAATTTGGGGTTTATAGTAAACTTCTCCTTTCTTAAAAGTCATAAGCTTCTGTGATTTTAATATCCCAAATTTTTCCTCTGTCAAATAAATTGGTGGAGGACCCAGGAAAGGTTCATAAAATTCAATTTTTTTTGTGGGCGTTAAGTTTTTTGTCATGTAAGGAGGTTGGAATAGAAAAGACGCAATTCCATAAAATAACAACAACCCATTTGGAGCAAAAAAAAAAGCAATTTGAAAAATTACATTCACTGAAAAAATAATACCAGTATATAGTTTTAGTATTTTGTTCTTTGTCAAGCCGAATAAAAAAATGCCTGAAACAATGAATGTGATTCCAACTATTGCATTTGAAAATATCCCGATCAGCCTAAAGTTATTAAACAGAAGAACTACAACTAAAATAGTTAAAACTAAAAATAGCAGATGGATACCAGTCAGAATTTTCGTAAATACAACAAGGGGGAATTTTTTCCAAATACAAACAGCTGAAGTTAGCAAAGAAAAAATTATGATTACTTGAAGTATGTCCATACGCTTGCAGGCAACGTCAGTTTGTGAAAAAACCCTGCCGCCCACCAAATATACACATTATGTAAATAGGCTATTTTCCGTAGGGTGCATTTTTTAAATTGTGGCACTTCTTTTTGATTGTGGGCAGTACACACTCCGCCCACAGCTTACTACCCTGCTATTATTACCTGAAGAGTTTACGGGTACAATTAATAAAAAGTATATTTCCCCCGCTTGTTCAGCGTAATTCCAGTACCTGCATACTTATGCCAGGCACATTCAACTTCCCTTTTACAGACAGTTTGTTTCCTGTTACAATATCAGTTCCACCTGCAAAACCCTTAGTACGCTCCTCAAACCTGCCCAGGTCAATTTCTTTTGTATCAGGCCCCTGGTTCATAATGCACATCACCGTTTGTTTTTTATCAAACCTGAAGTAAACATATACCCCATTCTCCGGCACATACTGCATCAGTTTCCCGGTTTTGATGGCGGAGGAAGATTTGCGGAAATTGGCCAGTTTTTTTATATAGTTGAACAGGCTGTTTTCTTTATCCGTTCTGCCTGCTGCAGTAAATTTATTGGCAGCATCGCCAGGCCATCCGCCGGGGAAGTCTTTGCGCACATAACCGTCATTCGGGCTTGTAAAACCTGCCATCAGTATCTCGTTGCCATAATACATTTGAGGTATACCCCTGAAAGTAAGTAACCAGGCAAAAGCCACTTTGTATTTTGCTGTATCTTCATTCAGCACCGAATAAAAGCGTGGCAGATCATGGTTGTCTAAAAAAATAACCTGGCGCATGGGATCTTTGTACACAAAATCCTGGGCCGTGGTGGTATATAATTTATTCACCCCATCCGTCCAGCCAAAGTTTTGCGTTAAAGCAGCCTGAATACCATAAAAAAGCAATTGAAAGTCAGTTGTGGCCTGCAGGTTGCTTTTATAAGGAATATTGTAATTGTTTTCAGTAAAGTAACTCTGGTTGGGTACACCATGCACCCATGTTTCACCAAAAATGCTGATACCTGGATAGTCGTTGTACAGGGCCTTGTTGCAACGGTTCATAAATGCCAGGTCATTATAACTGTAAGTATCAATACGCCATCCATCAATACCATATTCTTCCACCGACCATAAAGCGTGCTGTATTAAAAAATTAGCCACAAAGGGATTGTACTGGTTAAGGTCGGCCATAGAAGGCACAAACCAACCGTCCACCATTTTCTTTTTATCAATAGCAGCAGCGTATGGGTCAAACAGGGTTTGCTCTTTGTAAGTAGTATTGGTATAGGCAGGCCATTGGTGTACCCAATCTTTCATGGGCATGTCTTTTATAAAAAAATGTTCAATACCCACATGGTTATATACCGCATCCTGTATTATTTTCATCCCTTTGGCATGAGCAGCATCAATCAGATCTTTGTACGCAGCATCACTGCCAATGCGCCTGTCAACCTTGTAATGATCGGTAAAAGCATAGCCATGCTCAGTACGTTCAGGCATATCATTTTCAATGACCGGGTTTAGCCATACAGCAGTCACACCCAAATCTTTCAGGTAATCTAAGTGATTCTGTACTCCTTTTAAATCGCCACCATGCCTGTTGAACACCGTATCCCGGTTGAGGGTTTGATCCAGCATACCAGGTACCTTATCATTGGTAACATCTCCATTGCTAAACCGGTCGGGCATAATAAGATACACCAGGTCGGAGGAGTTAACACCCTGTGCAAATTTTTTACCATTACCGCTGCGGCGTGGTTTTATCTCAAATGGAATTTTTTTTACCCCCGTAAACCCATTGACCATTATACCTGCCATACCCGGCTTTACATTGGGTGCCAGCACCAGGTCGAGAAATACATAATTATTATTCTCTACCCTGTTCACTTTTGCAAGGGTTATGCCCGGCCAGGCAATGCTGAAACCGGTTGCATTTGCAATGGCATCACCATGCACCATCACCTGCACCTTATTCCACTTCATTCCTGCCCACCAGTTAGTGGGGTAGCAATTGTAGCTTTGCTGAGCAAATAAACTGCAGCAAAACAACAATAAAAACAAAAGCAATTTCACTCTCTTCATAAACTACCTTTTTTCAATTTTCTCTTCTTTAATAAATACATAGCAAATAAGGGCAGCAAGTATCAGCATGCACCCGCCAATCTGCACTGCAAGTACACGGTCGTTATTAAGCACATTCTTCATAATAGAGCCAAATCCGAAAGAAGCCATAATTTCAGGCAGCACAATGAAGAAATTAAAGATACCCATGTAAATGCCTACCCGGTTTTTGGGGAGAGAACCGCTCAGCATTGCATAGGGCATACTAAGGATACTCGTCCAGGCAATACCCACACCAGTCATGGATAGAAACAGCATGTTGGGATTTTGTACCCACCCCACGCTGATGAGGCCCAGTGCACCGCAAAGCAGACAAAGAGAATGTGTTAATTTTCGCCCAAGTTTATCAGCAATATAGGGTAGCCCAAATGCAAAAACAAAAGTGACTACGTTGTAAAAAGCCAATGTAAGGCCTGCAAAATCAGCACCTTTTGCATATACAGGATCGTTATTATCTACGCCATGATAAACATTTACAGCAACGGCTGTGGTATAATAAAACCACATCAAAAACAAACCTGGCCATGTAAAAAACTGTACTGCTGCCAATACCTTCATACGCTTTGGCATGTTACCAAAAGCACTGAAGAAACTGCTGATACCACTTTCCTTCTTATCGTGTTCAGCTTCATCAGGGCTGTCGTATTTGCCCGGTGGATATTCTTTGGTGGTAAACACCGTATATAAAACCGCCGCCAAAAAGAAGAATGCCCCGGTATAAAAACTCCATTTGATATTGTCAGAAATAATTCCTTTAACAGAAGTATTTTCCTTACCAAAGATATTTTTAAAAATCCAGGGCAGTGCTGATGCGATACTGCCACCGAGTCCTATCATTAAGCTTTGCATGATAAAGCCGCGGTTTACCTGGCTTTCGGGCAGTTTATCCGTAACATAAGCACGGAATGGTTCCATTGAAACATTACCGAACACATCCAGTACCCATAACAAACCTGCTGCCATCCATAAGGTACTGCTAAAAGGCATAAAAATCAGCGCAATAGAACTGAGTATCGCACCAATTAAAAAATAGGGTCTTCTTCTGCCCCATTTGGGATGCCAGGTATTATCACTCAAATACCCAATTACCGGCTGTACCAATAACCCGGTAAGTGGTGCTGCAAGAAATAACAAAGGTACTTCATCGGGGTTAGCCCCCAGGTTTTCGTAAATACGCCCCATATTGGCACGTTGTAAATCCCACCCAAACTGGATACCAAAAAAACCAACACTCATGTTGATAATCTCTGAAATGGGCAAACGTGGTTTTGACTCTTTACGCAGGTCATCAAGTACCGTTTTGTTGTAATCAGCCATAGCAATCGTTTAAAAATTAAAGCAATATTGTGTATTTTGTACACATTTATAAAAATAGAATAAATAATCTGCCGGTTGGCAGATTATTCAAAAAATTAAATTACAAAACCGTCGGGGATGATGGCGCCTTTTTTAATCACCACAATTCCTTCCTTTACTGTATACAATGCATGGTCACTGTCAGGAAGATGCGCTCCACCATTGATGCGTACATCATTGCCCATGCGGCAGTTTTTATCAATAATCATATTTTTAATATAGCAGCGGTCGCCGATGCCCACTTTAGGTATGCCCCTTTCAGCAGCATGCTCTATTTCGGAGAGTGTTTCATAATAATCACTGCCCATTATGTAACAGCTTACAATGGTGGTACCTGCTCCTATACGGGTGCGTATGCCCACCACACTGTTTTCAATTCGGCTGGCATGAATGATACAACCCTCTGCTATAATGGTTCTTTCCAGCGTAGTACCGCTTATTTTTGCCGGCGGAAGCATACGGGCACGGCTGTATACCAGGTGCCTGTTGTCGAAAAGATTAAAAGGTGGTATTTCCATAGTGAGTGCCAGGTTGGCCTCAAAAAAGGAATAAATATTTCCAATATCCGTCCAGTAACCATCGTACTGGTAGCTCACCACTTTGTATTTGTTGATAGAAGTTGGAATAATCTCTTTGCCGAAGTCTGTCGCTTCTTTTTTCTCCTCATCAAGCAAGCTGAACAGCAGTTTGCGGTTAAAGATGTAAATACCCATCGATGCCAGGTAATTACGACCCTGCTTTTTCATTTCGTCACCCGTATCACTTACCCATTCGGGCAGCAGCTCTTTTGCAGGTTTTTCGATAAATGAGGTGATATAACTATTTTCATCCGATTTTAAAATACCAAATTCCGGCGCTTCCCTGTCGCCAACCGGTATGGTAGCAATAGAAATGTCGGCGCCTTTAGCAATATGCTCGTCCAGCATGGCACCAAATTCCATCTGGTACAACTGATCGCCGCTGAGTATCAGCACATAATCAAATTCATTATTACCAATATGTCGCAGGCTTTGGCGCACCGCATCGGCCGTACCCTGAAACCAGGTTGGGTTATCAGGCGTTTGTTCAGCCGCCAGTATATCTACAAACCCACTGCTGAAGGCACTGAACTGGTAAGTGTTTTTAATATGCTTATTCAACGAAGCTGAATTGAACTGGGTAAGCACAAACATGCGGTTGATATTGCTGTTGATACAGTTGCTGATGGGAATATCTACCAAACGGTACTTACCAGCAATGGGTACTGCCGGTTTGCTGCGGGATGCGGTAAGCGGGTAAAGCCTGCTGCCGGCACCACCTCCTAAAATTACTGCTACTGTTGATTTGCTTATCATGCTATCAGGTTTTTATATTTGTATTTTAAAAAAAAGGTCTGCAATGGTACAAGCCTTGTGAGTTGTTTATTTAAGTGAATTATACACATCAATATATTTAGCTGCACTGTTCTCCCAACTAAAATCCATGCCCATCATCTGTTTGCGTATGGCCGTTATTTTTTCTGTATCTTCAAACAATTGCACCCCTCTGTGAATAGAATAGGTGATATCCCACACGGTGGCATTGTTAAACCTTATACCATAGCCCCCCGTATCCCCAAAATCAACAACAGTATCTTTTAACCCACCGGTGCTGCGTACTACCGGTATAGTGCCATACCGCAAAGCATATAATTGGTTAAGGCCGCAAGGCTCCACCCTGCTGGGCATCAGCAAAAAATCGGCTCCGGCATACATCTGGTGGCTCAATTTTTCGTTGTAGCCGATGGTGGCATTGTAATAGCCCACAAAACTGCTCCTCATCGCTTCCAATTGGTTTTCCACAACCGGGTCGCCACTGCCAAGAATTAAAAAGTTCATGCGGCCCTCCGTATGGTAAAGCGAATCGTAAATGGCCTGTGGTAAAAGATCAGCCGCCTTCTCCCCTACCAGTCTGCCGATAAAAACAAACAGAGGCTTTTCAATATCAAGACCATATTCGTCGCAAAGTTGTTTTTTATTCAGCAGCTTACCTTCATCAGCATCCTTTGCAGCATAGTTGTCCAATATATAAGTATCAGTTTGCGGATTCCACACTGCATTATCAATACCATTTAGTATGCCGGTACATTTGCCCTGCTCGTAGTTAAACAATGCTTCCAGCCCGTTGGCGCTTAATTTAAGTTCTTCCATATAGCTGGGGCTAACCGTGTTAACCTTCCATGCGCATTTAATGCCGCAGGCAAGCGGATTGATGGTACTGCTCCAATCGAGGTCGCCCCATCTCCAGGTATCCCATGCAGGAATGTAACTGGCCTTGTCCCAACCCATCCAACCCTGGTACTGAGCGTTGTGTATGGTAAGTACCGTAGGTATGCCAGCCAGGTGCTTATAGGCAAAGCAATGCTGCATCATAAAGGGGATAAGTGCAGTATGATGGTCGTGTACATGCACCACATCCGGCTGGTGCTGCCATTTGCTTAACCAGTCCACCACTGCAATCTGAAAAGCTGTAAACCGCTCCGTATCATCATCGTAGCTGTAAATACGCTCCCTGTCGAGCAGGCCGTTTATGTCAACTAAGTAAAGGTCAAAATCAAGTTTGTTGGTTTTTTCCTTAATGATGGTATAGTCAAAAAAATAAGTACCCATGGAGGCAGCGCCTTTGTGCACCACTTCAAACTGGTTCTCATACAAAAACTTAGTTCGGTACATTGGCATTACCACTTTGGCCACATGCCCAAGCTGGTTCTGGTATTTGGGCAATGCTCCCACCACGTCTCCTAATCCGCCGGCCTTTGCCACCGGGTAACACTCCGCACTTACGTGAATAATCTCCATCAGTATATTTTGTTATCAGTTTTCAATTTAGGAAGTTTTTGATTAACAACCGCTATTCTGCTAATAATTTAGCGCAAAAAAGGCGTACAATTTACACATAACGCCAAACTAATTTTCATTTGCGTTTAAAATCTTACTATTTTCAACCTCTAAAAACAATAATCAATATGTCGATTGCTCAAAACCAACCCACCAAAGAAACCAATTATGGTGCCCTTGGTACTCTAGTTACGGTGTTCTTTTTCTGGGGCTTTATTGCCGCAGGTAACAGTGTATTTATTCCATTTTGTAAACACAAATTCGGGTTGGACCAGTTCCAGAGCCAGTTGGTGGATTTTGCATTTTACCTTGCATACTATATAGGCGCTCTGGCACTGTTTGCTTATGGCTCATTTGGAGGAAAGGATTTAGTGGGCAAATGGGGCTATAAAAAAAGTATAGTTTACGGATTGCTTTTTTCAGCACTGGGCGCTGTTGCCATGATAATTGCGGTAAATGCCAATACTTTTACCGGTATGCTGGCAGGTTTGTTTATCGTTGCCCTTGGGTTTTCTCTGCAGAAGACAGCAGCACAACCTTTTGCTATTTCATTGGGCGACCCTGCTACAGGTACAAGCCGGGTAAACCTGGGTGGAGGTGTTAATTCATTTGGCACATCCATCGGCCCTATAGTTGTGGCACTGGCATTATTTGGTTCAGCTGCAGCATTTACTGATGACCAGATAAAGGAACTGCCGTTAACAAAAGTAATCATACTGTACAGTTGTGTAGGAGCCTTATTTGTGGGAGCGGCTGCATTGTTCTATTTTTCAAAGAAAGTACCAGCGGGTATTAATGAAGAAAAAACAGAACCTGCTAACAAAGCACTATATTCATTGTTGATTATGACAGGATTGCTTATTGTAATGTTTGCCCCTATTTTCAGCAGCTATCGTGGCATAGACAATATTTCTGACACAGAAAAACATTCGTTGGAAGTATATCGCCTAAAATGGCTGTTTGGGGCATTAGCAGTAGTGGTAGTTGGGCTGTTAGCCGCAAATATGGTGGCACAAAAAAACTCCAATGGCTGGGGTGCAATGAAGTATCCGCAACTGGTACTGGGTATGCTTGCAATATTTGTATATGTAGGTGTGGAAGTAGCCATAGGCAGTAACCTTGGGGAATTGCTGAAACAAAAAGCTTTCGGCGGATACCAGTCATCTGAAATTGCACCTTTTATTTCTATGTACTGGGGCAGTTTAATGATTGGCCGGTGGGCCGGAGCGGTAAGTGCTTTTAACCTGAAAAGTAATACCAAACAATTACTTACACTGATAACCCCCATTATTGCTTTTGGGGTTGTAATTGCAATAAACAGTATTGCCCAGTATAATATGGCTCCTTTATACTGGTATATCATCTGTGTAGTAATTCAAATTGCAGGATTTTATATAAGCAAAGACAAACCAGCCCGTACATTACTGATATTTTCAATGCTTGGTGTTTTCGCCATGCTGCTGGGTATCTTTACTACAGGTACAATTTCTATTTATGCATTTCTCAGTGGTGGTCTTTGCTGCTCTATCATGTGGCCATGTATATTCACACTGTCAATTGCCGGTTTGGGAAAATATACCACGCAGGGCTCGGCATTCCTAATCATGATGATCCTGGGTGGTGGTATTATTCCGCCTATACAGGGCAAACTTGCCGACTTCGTTCAATCAAACAATATAGATACTCCAGGTATCGGTATACACAACTCTTTCTGGGTGGCAGCTATCTGTTTTGCTTACCTGGCCATTTTTGCATTTGTTGTAAAAGGCATATTGAGCAAGCAGGGCATTAACTACGAAACAAAAGCAGCAGGCGGCGGACATTAATCTATTTATACAACTGCCCCTGCTTTAAAAACGGGGGCAGTTTTTTCTAACATATTTAATTCAGAAGCAATGGCAGCAAGAAACGACGATTACGCAATTGGTATAGATATTGGCGGTACCAATACTGTTTTTGGCGTGGTGGATCACCGGGGTGAAATACATTACCGCGGAGCGATAAGTACCCGCAAGCATGAAACCATTGAGCCCTATATTGATGAGCTGTATGAGGCACTGATGCCTGCTATTGAGCAGGTGGGTGGCATCAGCAGCATCAAGGGCATTGGCATTGGTGCTCCCAATGGTAATTATTACAAAGGCACTATTGAATATGCCCCCAACCTGAGGTGGAAGGGCATAGTACCACTGGCACAATTGGTATCTGATAAATTTGGCGTACCCGCTGCGCTTACAAACGATGCCAATGCTGCGGCTGTTGGTGAAATGATGTATGGTGCTGCCCGGGGCATGAAAGATTTTATCATGATAACCCTTGGTACCGGGGTTGGCAGCGGCATTGTGGCCAACGGCCAGCTGATATACGGCCATGATGGTTTTGCCGGCGAACTGGGCCATACAATTATTGTTCCTGGTGGCCGCCTGCACGAAGGTACAGGTGCATTGGGCAGCCTGGAAGTGTATGCCAGTGCTACAGGTGTGGCACTTACCGCCCTTGAATTTTTGGAACAACGCAAAACTGAAGACAGCCTGCTGCGCAACTATGCCAAAGAAGAAATTGACAGCCGCATTGTGTACGACTGCGCCATGCAGGGCGATGCCATAGCAAAAGATGTATATAATTTTACCGGTAAAATACTGGGCGAAGCCTTAGCTAATTTCGTGATGTTCTCCTCCCCGGAAGCCATTATTTTATTTGGTGGTATGACGAAGGCCGGCGACCTGATACTGAACCCAACCCGTGAGCATATGGAAAAGAACCTGCTGCCCATTTTTCAGAACAAGGTTAAACTGATTTTCAGTGAACTGAAAGAAGCCGATGCTGCTGTACTGGGCGCAAGTGCGCTGGTGTGGGAGCTGAAGTAATAATGTGCAAAATTTAGCAATGTGCAAATGTGCCAACAGGCAGCCCGCTTTGGGCACATTGTTACATTTGCATATTGGCATATTTATCAACTATACCCTGTAATAATCGCCCTTCCAGTTTTGTATCGCCGTTTTTATTGCTTTACTGTCCATATTTTCATCCGCAGCTTTTTTTGATAATGCAACAAATTCATCATCACCGGCAAAACGCAGGGCAATAATTTGGCTGGTGCTGAGGCGGCTGTCGTGCAGCTTACCCGTTAACACATAGTGCCGCAGGTTTTCTTCTGCACGTATGGCCCTGTCCTGTGCCTTCAGCGGAAAAGACCTTGCAAACCATGCAATAAGAATAGCAGCAAGGGTAAGCACTACCAGCAAGGAAGCCGAGTACAAATTTTCATGTGCCGAATTAATGAGATTAATGACACCACCAATCAATACTGCAAGCAGCAAACTAAAAGTTACATAATGAAACAGCGGCACCATACGGCCGTGGTTTTTATAGTTTTGTCCTGTCATAATCAGTTATTTTATGCGAATAAAGCTATAATTGTTGATATTACCAATTGCAGCAGGATGGGTGGAAATTGATTGTTGGGGTACCTGCTGCCCGATAATCCATTGCCCGAAAGCATAGAAAACTACCTTAACCAGTTAAGCGGCTTTATTTTGCTGGGGCTCAAATTTGATTTGGGGTATAACCAGTTACTCTGCCATAAACTGAAACTGAAAGAATACAACAAAAGCAAAAACAAATATCAGTGCATCCAGTTTTAACGATACCAGTTCGCTAAGCGTGGTAATGCGAAAGCATTTTGAAATTGATTTTTGCTTAGACAATCCTATGCAGGCCATTGGCAGGCTGATAACTGAATGAAATAACAGTACCGCCATACACTGCATTATATCTCCAGCCTTTCCAGCACAAGCAGGGTTTCTAAAAACTCATTCCATGCTGCCTGCCATTTTTCTTTGGCAGTATCTATCTTTTCTTTGTGTTCCTCAGCAGCATCACCCTTAGTTTTTATGTAGTCATCTAATTTCTCCAGAGCCGAGGTATTTAACTGTATCAATTGTTTTTTATGTTCCATAACTATATTGTTTACATAAATGATTGTATTAACAAAGCACAACGTTTCTGCCCGTTAAATGTAACGATATACCCTGCCTGCAAAGATGATGCCCGTCAGCAGAGCATATGATTCAACCACTTATGGCTGAACTTTGAGCATGTAACCTGTATACAATTTCTTATCTTTATCAAAACAATTATCATGACACTGGGACAAGCTTTTCTCAACTCTGCCATCAAACGGCTCGGTTATTATAAAGAACTGGGCGATAAAACTTTTGCACAACTGAGCGGTACCGATTTTCATATTTCGCCTGATACAGAGAGCAACAGTATTGAACTGATTATAAAACATATGAGTGGTAATATGCTCAGCCGCTGGACCGATTTTTTAACCACAGATGGCGAAAAGGAATGGCGCAACAGGGATACTGAATTTGAAGAAGAAAAAATGGACAAAGATACCCTGCTGGCACTTTGGGAAAAAGGATGGGCATGCTGCCTTGGCGCCCTTGGCAAGCTTACTGAAGCCGACCTGGAAAAAATAATTTATATAAGAAGTGAGGCCCTGCTGGTGGTGGATGCCATCAACCGTCAACTGGCACACTACCCTTACCATGTGGGGCAAATAATTTACGTTGGCAGAATGATAAAAGGCGGTGCCTGGACAAATTTATCCATTCCAAAGGGACACTCTAATCATTTTAATGCTGAAATGACTAAAAAGCGCTGACCATATTCAGCCGGGGCATTGATATAGTTAAAGCTGTCCGCTACGTTGCCGGTGCTGATTATAGTCCCTCAGTTCATTTCCCAAAAACAAGCGATATTTGTCATAACAGTAAACAATAGATGAAAATTCAATTCTGGTCAGTTGGCAAAGCACATGAGCCTTACGTAAAGGAAGGTGTGGAAATGTTTACAAAACGCATCTCCAATTACTTTACAGTTGGCTGGACGATTATACCCATGCCAAAAAACGCTGGTATGCTCAGCGAAATGGACCTGAAAAAGAAAGAAGGTGAATTGATACTGGACTGGTTGAAAAAAGAAGATTATTTAGTGGTACTGGAAGAAAGGGGCAAGCAACTGAGCAGTGAGGGACTGGCTGCGTTTTTACAGGCAAGGGCGAATGAAAGTTCAAAAAATGTGGTGTTTTTAATTGGCGGCGCTTACGGCGTGGATGAAGCAGTACTGAACAGGGCCAATTACAAATGGAGCCTGTCGCAATTAGTTTTTCCGCACCAGTTGGTAAGGCTGGTACTGGCCGAGCAGGTGTACAGGGCATGCACCATATTAAGAAATGAAAAGTACCATCACCAATAAAACATAAAACAAAGCCGTTTCAGCAAATTATACTATTTTCATTCTATGGTACTTTCAATCACTATTATCATCGTAGCGCTTACCTGCATCGCTTCATTCGGGGCACTCAACAGGCCGAAAGTAATGGATGACCTTATCTTTTATCCACCTGCGATAAAATACAACAAGCAGTGGTACAGGTTTATCACCCATGGCTTTATTCATGCAGACTATCCGCACCTGATTTTTAATATGATTGCCCTCTACTCTTTCGGGCAGTTGCTGGAAACACAGTTGTTTACCCATCATTGCTATTTTGGCAGCATGGGCAAACTCTTTTTTGTGCTGCTGTATATTGGCGGGCTGATTGTAGCCAGCATTCCCGATTATATAAAGCATAAGGATAGCAGCCATTACCGCAGCCTGGGTGCATCTGGCGCTGTTTCGGCA
>JANMDL010000353.1:0-4704 GCA_031376295.1 Chitinophagales bacterium | reverse complement strand
ATCGTTTGCATCCACCCCTGTGCTGTATGTGAGTACGTTCACAAGGTTGGGCGTTACCGGGCTTGGGCTAACACCAGGTTTATAATCATCGTACCAAAGGCCAATGGCTGCCAGTACCACACCACTTACAGCCTGTAATTCAATCCTCGTTACATCATCTTCCAGTCTTCTGCCGTTGGGGAAGCCATCCATGTTGGGAATGTTCTGGATACCCGTAGTGGAATTATAAGCAGGATCTGTTAATCCAAGTACTGCTGCCTGTACCAAACCCAGGGGGCTAAACTGGCTGCTGTTCCTTGGCGTAGGCGGAACGGCCATGTTCAAGCGAAGCATGTCGCCACCATTAGGAAGAAAATTGTTGATAAACGGTTTTCCAGCAGCCAGCGGATTACCCGCTTTTCCGGTTGCCAACTGGTAAGGAGGCAGGTTGGGAACACCTGTATGGAATATGGGCCAGAGATCAACCGAACGGGGAGCATTTGCCGCTGGTAGCTATAAGCCGCCAAATGCTGATTCAGCAAGGGCCGTACCATTTAAAGCCGGACTGCCTTTAAGGCCAAACAACCCATTTTGGTTATTGCCAAAACCAAATGCGCCCAAAGAGTTTCTCTGGATGCGAAGCGGCGTTAAGGCAGGTACTGCACCACCAAAAAAAGTATCGTCCATGTACAAAGCCAGTTCAGGATTGTAAAAGTATTTGCCGAATGTGCTTAGCTTGGACAGATCTTCATAAGGCGATAAGGAATTCCAGTAATCTTTGAGGCCAATAGGTATCACCGCCTCGTTGGTGAGTGGCATACCTAATCTTGATACCTGAACCCAGCGTCCAAAATTGGCAGTTCCCTTGCCATCTTCCTTTAGGATACTTATTTGCTGGCGGCTTGCATTTGCCCATACACCAATTACATAATTGGGGTCGAGTATGCTGCTGCACTGGCTTACAGGCTTCTTGTCTTTTTGCAGGGTGCTGATGTCAATCTGCAATGCAATGGTAGAAACATTCAGGCATTTTAAACCATCAGTTGGTGCACTGCCGGTGGTGCGTGGGGCATCACCAAGGTCAAAAATACCACCAAGGTCCACAAAGAAGGGATCTTCCGAAGGACCGCAGAAAACCTTTTCGCCACTGCTTGCAGTAGTGATGGAGTTGTTGATAAGGGTATTGTAATCGGCCGCATTAAGCCCAACCGGCGAACTGATGGAACGTGGACCGATATTGGGTGGTGGAACGGTTCCATTGTTTATCACCGTTTGAAAATGTTTACCACCGTTCATGCTCCTTTCCATCTTATAGGAGGTCTTCAGGTTTTGTTTACCCAGCCTGATGTTGAAGAAGGTGGTTGGATCTTCATTCATTTTAGAAAAAGTGAAACGGTAAATGATATCGTCTCCTTTGGTGGCCACATTGTTGTCGATATGTATTTCATAACGTATGTTTTCACCAAACTGGTAATAGTTGGGGCCGCCCTGTGGCAATTGGCCGGGCACATAATTGGCGATGATGGTCACTTTATTCGGATCATCGGGGCTGCGGAAGGCATACACATCTGTATTGTCGGCCAATGGGTCGTTTGCAATCAGCGGTGCTTCCCGGTGCGATGACGCAAATGCGGGCGCTGTGGTATTTACCAGCATTACCATCAGCACAAATGCTGCTGAAATTTTTCTTTTCATAATTTGATTTTTTTGTTTAAAATAATTTACTGTGTTATTACAGAAAATTTGATGCAGTATTTTTTTACGATGGATACGGAGCAGAATACTATTACAAAAAAATGCTTTTACTTTTATGGTAAATAAAGCAGCAGCTTGTTTCGTATAAAGGTTTAAAGTGGTAAACCATGAAACAATTTTCAAATAATATATTCAATTTTTTTGTTGAGCTCAATAATAAATACGTGAAATGGCAGGCTTTGGCCCTAACTATTTTTATTTTTTTAAAAAAACTAAGGCAACAGGCTTTGCAGGGCATTGTTCAGCGTATGCATAATCGTGGCAAAAGCCTTTTTGTCAGTTGGTTGCAGGTGAAATTTCAGGCAATAATGCACAGATCAACCTGTTAAAATTCAGTGCAGCTTGTACTTTGTATCGATTATTACAGATGAAGTGACAGATATTCAGTAAAAATTTCTTGTAACAGGAGAATAGTATTTTTATACAAATAATCATCAAATGATGGCAGTAACTGGCAGCCTTTGATAATACAATATTACCGATGGGGGGATGAAAGCAGCGAGACGTATCCGCCGTGGGGGGAATAGCCACGCCATTTACAGTATCAAAGTCTATGCACACTGCTGACGTAATTTGTAATTCTTTTCCCGCCCTCTTACTCCCATAAAAAAAAGCCCCAGTATAGAGATACTGCGACTTTCGGTTATAATGGTTCTGATTAGAAAACTTAAATTCGTTTGTTAAAACGCCACGAATATAGAAATTTCATCAGTAATATACAATTTATTTTTTGGTAACCCTCACGTCTACACGGCGGTTTTGTGCTTTGCACTCAGGTGTGTCGTTGGCGGCACATACCGGGTATTCAGCACCGTAGCCTTCAGAATCCAGCCTGGTAGCGGGTATGCCTATTTTTACCAATTCATCCATGGCTACTCTTGCCCTTTCTGATGAAAGCCTTTTGTTGGTTTCCACAGCGCCTGAATTATCTGTGTAGCCACCCATTTTGATGCTGATGTTCGGGTAGGCTTCCAGGATAGTTTTAAGGTCTTTCAGTTGCTCCATGGAAGATTGCTTTAAAACTGATTTGCCGTTTTCAAAATAGAGACGGTCCATGGTGAACCAGGTTGTTTTGTTCACCGTGTCTTTACCGGTAATAAAGGCAACCAGCTTGCTTTCAAAACTGCTGCTGCCTGCTTTTAACGCTGTACCGTTGGCCAATTTCACATCACCGGGTGTGCCCAGGTCGTATTGATAATCGCCATCAGCATTAAGACCGGCTTTGGCAGTTACATCATCAGTAACAGGCGTAATAGCCTTATTATCAACCGGAATTTCTTTATTAATTCCTCCCGGGCCATCTATGTTCTTTTTACCATTAAGCGAAGCAAGGGTAGGAGCTATTACCAGCGAAACGATACTCATCAGTTTGATAAGGATGTTCATAGATGGACCGGATGTATCTTTAAATGGATCACCAACGGTATCACCTGTAACCGAAGCCTTGTGCGGCTCAGATTTTTTGTAGAACATTTCTTTTTTACCGTTCACTTCAATTTCCACCCCTTTTTCAAATGATTTTTTGGCATTGTCCCATGCACCGCCTGCATTGTTCTGAAACATACCCATCAACACACCACTCACGGTAGCGCCTGCAAGAAAACCACCCAATGCTTCGGGGCCAAATGCAAAGCCAATGATTAATGGAGAAAGTATCGCAATAGCGCCCGGCAGCATCATTTTTTTGATAGATGCTTCGGTAGAAATAGCTACACATTTATCATACTCCGGCTTGCCCGTACCTTCCATAATACCCGGAATGGTTCTGAACTGGCGGCGCACTTCTTCCACCATTGCCATGGCAGCTTCGCCCACAGCACGTATACAAAGGGAAGAGAATATAAAGGGTATCATACCGCCTACAAAAAGGCAGGAAAGCACATCGGCTTTGTAAATATCTATATGCTGATTATCCGGCATGGCCACACCCACAAAGGCTGCAAACAGCGCCAGGGCAGTTAACGCAGCCGAAGCAATGGCAAAACCTTTACCGCTGGCTGCAGTGGTATTACCTACTGCATCTAATATATCTGTTTTCTCCCGTACATCTTTTGGCAGTTCACACATTTCGGCAATACCACCGGCATTGTCGGCAATGGGGCCAAAAGCATCAATGGCGAGTTGCATACCCGTAGTAGCCATCATACCGGCGGCGGCAATGGCCACACCATACAAACCTGCACAGGCAAATGAACCGTAAATACCCGCTGCCAGTACCAATATCGGCAATAAAGTACTTTCCATACCTACAGCCAAACCTCCAATTACGTTGGTAGCATGGCCGGTAGCGCTCTGGCGGATGATGCTCATCACCGGGCGCTTACCCATGGCGGTATAGTACTCTGTGATAATGCTCATTAAAACACCTACACCAAGGCCCACCATGATGGCACCCATTACACCGTTGCGGGTAAATTCGTAACCACGCAGTACCATTGTTTCGGGTAAAATATAAAATACCAATCCTGCACAGGCAAAGGCTGTAAGCACCATGGAGCCCCAGTTGCCCATGTTAAGCGCTTTTTGTACGGTAGCTGTATTAAGACCGGCATTTTCGCCAATGCGTACAAAGAAGGTACCTATAATTGATAAAATGATACCCACACCAGCTATCAGCATCGGCAACAGAATGGGAGAAAGACCACCAAAGGCATCTCCTTTTGCTATGGTTTCCTGTCCAAGCACCATGGTAGCCAGTACAGTAGCCACATAAGAGCCAAACAAATCGGCACCCATACCTGCTACATCACCCACATTATCGCCTACATTATCGGCAATAGTGGCCGGGTTGCGTGGATCATCTTCGGGAATACCTGCCTCTACTTTACCTACTAAATCAGCACCTACATCGGCAGCTTTAGTATAAATACCGCCACCCACACGGGCAAAAAGCGCAATACTTTCTGCACAAAGGCAGAAACCGGTGAGAACTTCGATGGTACGCAGCATCTATTAAGAATTGGACAAAGC
>JANMDL010000728.1:0-2057 GCA_031376295.1 Chitinophagales bacterium | reverse complement strand
CGATTATTGCGCTGAGCCAGTTGAGCCGGGAAGTGGAAAAAAGAAAGGATGGCAACAAAATGCCGCAGCTGAGCGATTTGCGGGAATCGGGTGCGATAGAGCAGGATGCTGATATGGTAATGTTCCTGTACCGCCCTGAATATTATGATATTACTGCCAACGAGTTTGGCGAAAGCAATAAGGGGGAAACGCATGTGCGTATTGCCAAGCACCGTAATGGTAGTTTGGAAACCATCAAGCTGCGGGCGCTGCTGCATATTCAGAAGTTTGTGGAAGATGAAGGCGGGAATGATTTTGGCGGTGGATTCCAGGCACCTGCGTCACCCGCTGGTGGTGCTGGCGGCAGCAACTGGCGGCCGATAACTGATGTAGAGAGTGATGGCGCCAAACTGTACATACAAAAAGGAAGTAAAATGAATGATGGTGAGTTTGATGATGAAGCGCCGTTTTAAATAAATTTTACCTATTTTAACAGTCCGGTATTGCCGGACTTTTTTTATGAAACATAAGCAGCTGCTATTTCTATTGTTTTTGGTATTAGTGATTTATTCAACTGGCATTGCCCAGCCCTGCAATAGAAAAGCAAGGCCCATTGTATTTGTTCACGGCTTCCTTGCCAGTGGCGATACCTGGGCCACGCAGGTGCAGCGCTTCAGCAGCAATGGTTTTTGTGAAGACAGGCTGTTTGTATTTGACTGGAACACCATTGGCGGCAAACTGAAAAATGATTCGCTGCTGGATGTGTTTATTGATGGTGTGCTGAAAAAAACAAAGTCAGCACAGGTTGACCTGGTGGGACATTCTGCAGGTGGTGGATTGTGCTATACTTATTTAAAAGATTCGCTCCGTTCGCTGAAGGTGGCGCATTATGTACACATCGGCAGCAATAAAATGAAAGGGGCTGCCGGGGCTGCTGCCAATATTCCCACCATGAATATTTACAGTACAGATGATAAAGTAGTGAGGAACTGTGGTGATATTGAAGGGGCTGTAAATGTAAAACAAACAGGGTTTGATCACCTGCAGGTGGCAACTTCCAAAGCCAGTTTTAGTGCTATGTATTTATTTCTTTCAGGTGAGCAAAAAAAGCCGGATGAAAAAATTGCCATATCCCCCGGTTTTTACAAATCCGTTGGGGGCAGGGGCGTAATGCTGGGTGAAAACAACCCGCTGTCATCCGACAGTTTCAGGGTGTTTATTTTTGATCCGAAGACAGGCAAACATTCTACTGATAAAGGAAGCGGCAAATCCAATCCTTATGTTAACTGGACCAAATTTGGGCTTAATGGTGACTGGTCGTTTCAGCTAAATAAAGAAAGCTATTCCGAATTTGAAGTGCGGCCTAAAAATGCAAGACCAATTTTTTATTATTTTGAACCACCGGTGCGTAACAACAGAAACATGTATATACGGGCCCTGCCAGCTGCAGGTATGGCAGCATCCATGCTCAAAGGCATACCTGATAATGATACGCAAACGGTATTGATTATTTTCACAGCCAACCAGGCTGTTATCAGTGGGCGTGATACACTGGCTATCGATTCCATTCCGCTTTCACTGCCCGGACTTACCCCGGCAGGCAAGACTGCGATTGCCAGTTTTGTATTTGATGATGGCGACGGCATCAGCAGCGGCAAACCATTAAAAAGTTTTGCATCCACCCCATTTTTAAGCGGTGTGGATGTGTTTATCCCGGCTGATGATACAAAGACGATGCGTGTTTATTTTAATGGCCGCAGCATGGTGATACCAAGGCGAAAAAGCAGCGAAGGAATAATGGTAGTGGTGTTTAATTGATGGAAGTACAGTTGCCACAGATGCACTGAAGCACAGAAAAGTACAATTGCAGTATTTAGTGGTAATATTTTTTTACCCCCGTGGCCGGTGTTCCCACCGAACGAAATGATAAGGGTAAACGAATGGTTTAAATCAAATAGAAAGTTACAATATGGCATTGCCTTTTTTTTTCAGGGAAATACTTGAGCCTGCAACCAGCATTGTGCTGGATGAAGCCACCAGCAAGCATGTAATACAGGTGCTTCGCATGCAGGTGGGGG
>JANMDL010000706.1:0-27162 GCA_031376295.1 Chitinophagales bacterium | reverse complement strand
GCCCAAAAATGCGGAAACTGCCACAAAAACTGTACGGCGAACAAAACCCATCCACCCGTCCATTCAATGGGTACTTCTTTACCAAAACCTGCAACCCAACCTATCAAACAGGGCAACGCTCCCGGAAAAGCCCCCACCAATACTGCAATTGAATTTATTTTTTTGAGGGGAGTGTAAACAAACCCATATAAAAATAAACTGAACAGCCCTATCAGCGCACTCTCCATATTAAACCACCACCACATGATAAAAACACCCAGCGCCCCGCTTATTACAGCAAAAACAGTTGCTTCATTCACACTCATTCTGCCACTGGCAACCGGTCGGCTGGCTGTGCGCTTCATCAGTGCATCGGTACTTTTTTCGGCTACCTGGTTAATGGTATTGGCCGAGCCTGTTATGAGCAGGCCGCCTGCAAATAATAAAAGAACTGACAGTAAGTCGAACTTTACGCCCGGCACCAGCAGGTAACTTACCACGGTGCTGAATACCACCATAAAACTTAAAGTGAACTTAATCAGTTGAAAATAATCCTTCACTTTACTTGCCAATCCAAACGATGCTGAGTTGGCTATGGTTGTATCTTCCTGCTCCATTTTATTTTTTAGCTGGTGGTTTTATTGCGGGTTTATTTCCCTTTTATCTGCCACCATCCTTTTATAACATCACCTTTAATCTCTCACACTTTATTCCTGCGGTCATTTTAATGATGACTCTCATCCGGCCCTACGGGTACATTCTGTGGAATGAACTCTTTGCCGTCTTTTGCATAATCATACGCACCACGGTGTACTTCGGGTATTTCGCCTGGCCAGTTACCGTGTCCGGGCCTGATAGGTGTGGTCCACTCAAGCGTATTGGAACCCCACGGGTTTGTTGTGGTAACTTTTCTTCCTTTAAAAATACTGTAAAAGAAGTTGAATACAAACAGCAACTGTGTAGCAAATACAATCAATGCTACAAAGCTGATAAACTGGTTGAGGCCGCCAAACATTTTAAATGATTCCCAGTTACTGAAATCGTAGTAGCGGCGTGGCATACCTGCAAGACCCTCGTAGTGCATTGGCCAGAAGATAAGATAAGCGCCGATGATGGTTATCCAGAAATGGATATAACCCAATGTATTGTTGAGGTAACGGCCGTACATTTTTGGAAACCAGTGATACACACCGGCAAACATACCAAAGAAGGAGGCCACACCCATTACTATGTGAAAGTGAGCAACTACAAAATAAGTATCATGCAGGTGAATATCCAGTGCTGAGTTGCCAAGGAAGATACCCGTTAAACCACCACTGATAAACAGGCTTACAAAGCCAATGGCAAAAAGCATGGCCGGTGTAAAGCGGATATTACCCCGCCACAATGTAGTGAGCCAGTTAAATACTTTGATGGCACTGGGCACGGCAATAAGCAGTGTAAGCAGTACAAACACACCGCCCAGCAGCGGGTTAAGCCCTGTAACAAACATATGGTGCGCCCATACAAGGAAGGCCAGGATGGCAATGGCAAACAATGAACCAACCATGGCCATATATCCAAAAATGGGTTTGCGGCTGTTGGTTGAAATAATTTCGGACGACATACCCATTGCCGGCAACAGGATGATATATACTTCGGGGTGGCCAAGGAACCAGAACAAATGCTGGAACAGGATGGCACTACCGCCTTCGTTGGGTAATATTTTTGTACCGTTTACCACAATATCGCTCAGGTAAAAACTTGTACCGAGGTTACGGTCGAATAACAATAATATAGCACCTGATAATAATACAGGGAAAGACAATACACCAAGTACGGCTGTGAAGAAGAATGCCCAGATGGTGAGCGGCAACCTCGTCATACTCATACCTTTTGTACGCAGGTTAAGTACGGTGGAAATATAGTTAAGACCACCCAGTAATGCTGATACAATGAACATGGCCATACTTACCAGCCACAAATCCATACCTATTTTACTGCCACTTGATGCATCGCCCAGGGCACTCAATGGAGGATAAATCGTCCAGCCACCACTTGCAGGGCCTGTTTGCACAAACAGCGATGTAAACATGATAACAGAAGAGATAAAGAAGAACCAGTAGCTGAGCATATTCAAAAACGGGGAAGCCATATCCCTGGCACCTACCTGCAGTGGTATTAAAAAGTTGGAGAAGGTACCGCTCAAACCTGCTGTAAGTACAAAGAATACCAATATAGTACCGTGCATGGTTACCAGTGCATAGTAAAATTCAGGATCCAGCTTTCCGCCTTTTGCCCAATGGCCCAGAAAATCTTCCAGCCACGGGAATGACTGATCGGGATAGCCGAGCTGCAAACGGAATATCACAGAAAACAGGCCACCAATGATGGCCCATATCATTCCTGTAATAAGGAACTGCTTGGCAATCATTTTATGATCCTGACTGAAAACGTACTTGGTTATAAATGTTTCATGATGATGATGTTCCTCATGATGGCCATGTTCAGTATCAATTGATACCGCTGTGCCTTGCCCTGTTAAATTTTCTACGCTGCTCATAACATCAATATTTTTATGTCTAACTAAATCTTATTCTCTTTTTACTTCAGCAATGCCGCTGTTGCAGGCAGTTTAGGTGCCGATGTTGCCGGAGTGTCAACAGCCGTTTTGGGCGGTGCTGCTTTGGGGTTATAAGTCCAGTATTCCGGATCCTGAGACTTTAACCACAACTTATATTCAGCCTCTGTTTCAACGATAACAACACCCCTCATGGAATAGTGGCCTTTGCCACACATCTGATCACACGAAAGCTCATATACAAAATTGGGGTTGTTGGTTCTCACTTTCATTTGCTCGGTAGTGTATTGGGGCGTAAACCACATAGTGGTGGGTATGCCCGGCACGGCATCCATCTTCATCCTGAAATGAGAAAGACCCACATCATGTATCACATCCTGCGCACCAATTACCAGCTTAACCGGTTTGCCCACCGGCAGGTGCATAGTTGCAGCTACGTGAATATCATCATGGCTTGCTTTGTCTCCTTCAAAATCAACACCAAGGTTGTTGTTGGCAGCAGTTAATTTATAATTTTTTCTGCCCAGCACTTTATCGGCACCCGGGTAGCGGAACTCCCATGCAAACTGGTGACCTGTTACTTCCACCACAATTGAATCTTTGGGTGCATCGCCCGTTATTTTAAACCAGAATTTAAGACCAAATACAACAAGCACCGTTAAAAAAATGGCAGGCACTGTTGTCCACAACAATTCTAATTTATTATTATGAGGAAAATAGAAAGCCTTACGTTTATCATCTTCCTGGTATTTGTAAGAGAACCAGAAAAGCAGTACCTGTGTGATGATAAAAACAACCCCGGTTACCAGTGTTGTCATTTTGAACATAAAATCAATGCTCTCCCCTTCTACAGAACCAGAACCCTGCGGAAACAGCGTTTTACCATAATACAACTCATGGCACCAGTATATGCCTATGAGGCCAAGCACCAGAAAGCCGATCATTAAAAAGGCATTGACCTTATTGTTTTGCTTACGTGATTTTTCCTCGCCCTTTAAAACGCTTACGTACTCACTTGCTTTTGCAATCTGAAAAATGACTACAAAAAACATGACCACAATCGCTACCAGCATTAACTCGTTCATAAAACAAAATTATTAACAGTAAACAGTATTTTTTTCTCTTGTTTAAACACCCCTCGCTTTACACTCCAATAACTTAATCACTCAAAATGACTTAGTTCCACAAAGTTACGTGTGATGAATCATACTTTCTTTGAGGAAAGGATGGTTTTTAACCAATAATGAGTGCTTGCTCAGGTACATACCTACACCCCACATAATCAATCCTATAAAAAAACAGGCCACGCCAAACTCAAATGGCAAAAGCTCTGCATTTTCCTTGAGTGCGCCGGGCATTACCATCTGGTAAAAATCTATCCAGTGGCCAAATATTATCAGCACTGCCATAAAGGTGATCATTGACCAGTTACGCTTGCTTCCCCTGCGCATCAGTATCAACAACGGGCAAAGGAAGTTTACAATAATATTAAAGAAGAATATACCCCTGTACGGGCCTGATACCCTTATTTTAAAATAACCTGTTTCTTCAGGAATGTTGGCATACCAGATGAGCATGTACTGGCTGAACCAGAGGTACATCCAAAAAACAGAGAATGCAAACATGAACTTACCCAGGTCGTGCAGGTGTTCTTCGGTTACATACTCCAGCTGGCCCCTGTTTTTAAGATAAATTACCAGTATGGCTATCAGCGAAACACCTGAAACAAATGAACTGATAAATGTGTACCAACTGTACATGGTACTGTACCAGTGTGCATCTATGCTCATCAGCCACAACCAGGGAATGGTAGAGGCTACTGTAAGTCCAAAAACTACCAAAAACAAAGAACCCCAGATGGTATTTTTGAAAATCCACTTTTTACCTGTTTCATAATCCATAGGGCCTGTGGCATCGCTGGCAAGGCTCATGGTGCGCATTTTTTTACCCAGTACATACCACAATCCTATGCTTAGTACCGATACAATCATAAAGAAAGTTGGATTTAAGAATCCTTTCTTTCCATTCAATATTTTATCGTGACTTACCGCTTCTTTATCCAGCCAGTGGTAAATATCTGTTCTGTCGCCAAAAATTATTGCTGATAAAACCAATAAGGTAACCAGGCCCAGAATGGGTACTACGCTGGAAATGGCCTCGGGTACACGCCTGAGCGCTACCTGCCATCCACCCATGGCCAAAGTAGTTACACAAATAAAGAACATGCTTGCATTTACCACCAGCAGCCAAAAAACACTGTTTTGCAGCAAAACGGCCCAAAAACGGGTTCCGCTTGTTGCCGCATGGTGTCCGGCCTCATGTGAAACAGGTGTAAACGGGTGATATACGATGATGCCATATAATATAGCTATCAAACCAACGGCTATCAGGCCAATCGTCCACTTTTTATATGCTCCCGGTAACTCAAACTGATGATTATGGTTCATCGAATCAATATTTTTATGAATGCTTACTATTTACTTACTATTCTTCTTTGCACTGTCTGCAGCGGCTGTTGCTGCAGGTTTTGCTGCAACATCGGCGGCTTTGGGCTTTGGTTGCAGCAGCCTTATATACTTTATTATCTGCCAGCGCTGCTTCCTGGTTAATTGCGAAGCATAGCTACCCATATTATTTTTTCCGTACTGAATGGAATGGAACATGGTGCCGTCGGCCATGGCAACATATATTGGCGTTGTAAGATTGGCTACAGCACCTATTCTTTCTGCGATTGGTCCGTTGGCCTGCCCCTTGGCTCCATGGCATACCCCGCAATTGATATTGTACAGGCGGCCTGTCTCGGCACTGTCGGCAGCGCTTAAAGGCCCCAGTGGATTTACCACCTGCGCACTCATCTTGTACCCATTAGAATCGTTTGGTAATGTGTAAGGCATCATTTCCTGACCCCGTTCAATTGTACCGGCTGCTGGTGCTCCATTGTAAAATATTTTTGCTCCTGCCTCCACACGGTTTGTTGTAAAAATGGCAGAGTCACGCAGCGCATTGGTTTCGTAGGCCCTGCTGTACACCATATCCGGCATATAAGCAGTACCAGGGTCACGCTTTACGCCGCAACTGTTTACCAGTGCAAGCACCAGCGCTGCGGCTGATATTGCTTTTATATATTTGATCCGTTTCATTTATCTGTTATCTGTTAAACAATTATTAATCAATAGCCTTTTTCTTCCCTGTACAGTTTCTGCTCCCTGTCGTACCTGCCCAGCCACCAGCCGGTTTCAGCTACCTGTATATTTACTTCTGTTGCACCGGCTTTTTCTAAAAACGCCTGCACTTCAGCATCGTTGGTTTTGCCGGTACACTCAATGGCCATTACAAACAAATCATCCGTTGCCCTTGCATGAAAATGATGCTTTTTGATAAACGGCGCCAACTGGCAGAGGTAACAAAAAGTAAGCACCATACCTACTGCGGCAAACAATACGGTTGTTTCAAAAGTAATGGGTATCCACGCCGGTAATGCAAAATGCGGTTTACCGCCAAAGTTCATAGGCCAGTCTTTGGTAAGAATCCAGCTTATGAATGTTAAGGCTGTGGTAGTACCCGTAACGGCATAAATAAATCCGGCCGTATGCAGACTGGTTTCACGCAGCCCCATTGCATGGTCGAGACCGTGTACCGGAAATGGTGTGTAAACATCATGAATCTTGTATCCTGCCCTGCGCACATTCTTCACCGCAGGAAACAGTACTTTTTCATCATCAAAACACCCAACAACAAACTTTTTTACTCCAGACATATCTTTTTTATTTAACTGGCTCAGCGCCTGTTTTTTTTAGTTGACAGTTGACAATTGAAAGTTGATAGTTATCGGCCTGAAAGTACCGCAACAACTTAGTCAACCTCACTCATCAACTCATAACCCATCACTCATAACTTATAACTCACTAATGCGCATACTCCACTTCTTCTATATAAAATTTCTCCGCATCGTTCTTCTCTATATCCGTCATTTTCTTCTTGTAATTTTCACCACTGGTTTTTAGTATTGCCTTTATCTCTGCCACTGCAATGGTGGGCATATACTTGGCAAACAGGAAGAAGCAGGTGAAGAACAGGCCGAATGTACCGAGGTAAAAACCAATTTCCCAGATAGACGGGCTGTAATACGTACTCCAGCTTGAGGGGAGGTAATCCCTGTAGGTAGAAGTAACAATGATTACAAAACGCTCGAACCACATACCAATGTTTACAATGATGCTCATAAAGAAGGTAACGGTGATATTTCTCCTGAGCTTACGGCTCCAGAAAAGCTGTGGCGATACCACGTTACAAAGCATCATCAGGTAATAGCTCCAGCCATAAGGGCTGAACAGGTTACCCCTGTTTTCGAAAAACGCCCATTGCTCGTAAGGGTTTTGTCCGTACCAGGCGATAAACAATTCTGTTAAGTACGCACAACCAACAATACTGCCAGTTAATACAATTACTTTATTCATGGCCTCAATGTGACCGATGGTAATATAATCCTGCAGGTTGAGTACTTTACGCACCACAATCATCAGCGTTTGCACCATGGCAAAACCACTGAATATGGCACCCGCCACAAAGTAAGGAGGGAAGATGGTGGTATGCCAACCCGGAACAATGGATGTGGCAAAGTCAAAAGATACAATCGTATGTACTGATAATACAAGTGGTGTAGATAAACCAGCAAGCACTAATGATAAAGATTCGTGGCGCTGCCAGTGTTTGGTACTGCCCGTCCAGCCAAAAGCGGCTACACCGTACATCAGTTTCCTGAATTTGGTTTTAGCCCTGTCACGTACAGTAGCCAGATCGGGTATTAAACCACTGTACCAGAACAATAAGGATACAGTGAAGTAAGTAGATATCGCAAATACGTCCCACATAAGCGGACTGTTAAAGTTGGGCCACAGCGAGCCGCGGCTGTTGGGGTAAGGCAGGGTAAAAAACGCCAGCCATACACGACCCATGTGAAAGATGGGGAACTGACCCGCACACATTACCGCAAAAATGGTCATCGCTTCTGCTGCACGGTTTACACCTGTTCTCCAACCCTGGCGGAAAAGCAGCAGGATGGCAGAAATAAGTGTACCGGCGTGACCAATACCTACCCACCATACAAAGTTGGTAATATCCCAACCCCAGCCGATGGTTTTGTTGAGGTTCCACTGGCCAATACCATAAGTAACCTCCCTGTACACACTGTACACACCAAACAGCAGCAATGCTACGCTGATGAAGAAACCAATGTACCAGAGGCGGCTCGGCTTCATCTCAATGGGGCGAATAATATCTTCCGTAACCTGGTGATAGGTTTTGTCACCATCAACCAATGGCTCCCTGATTTGCGATTCGTACTTTAATAATGACATATTTTATTATGCTTTGAGCCGCTGGTTTTCACTTTTGGCTTTTATATTTTAGTTGCAGAATTTACTAATTTCCCTTTCCACTACATAGCCTTTAACAGCCTGTGTTACGCATGTGCCGCTTCCTTCTTTGCTTCATGCTTTTCTCCACCATGCTCTTCCTTCTCGTTGGTTACATGCCTGTCGGTATTTTTTACCTTGGCTAAGTAACTTACATTGGGCAGTACGTGCAGTGACTCCAGTACATAAAAGTTACGGTCTTTTTGCTCTGTATTGCGTATTTTATATACATCGCTCTCTTTATCGTTTACATTACCAAAACTGATGGCATTGGTAGGGCAGGCCTGCATACAAGCCGTTTTTACGTTGCGCACCATTACCGGATCCTGCGCTTTTTTGGCTGCCAGTTTATTTTCCTGCAGGCGCTGTACGCAGAAGGAGCATTTCTCAATTACACCTCTCGACCTTACGGTAACATCAGGGTTGAGTACCATGCGGGTAAGGTCATCATTCATCTGCTCTATCACATTATCAAGCCCACCTTCTTTTATCAGCGGGTTCTGGTTGTCGGGGAAGCTGTCCGCACCATTAAAGTCGAGCCAGTTAAAGCGGCGCACTTTGTAAGGGCAGTTGTTGGCGCAATACCTTGTACCAATACAGCGGTTGTAGGTCATCTGGTTCAGGCCCTCTGTGCTGTGGTTGGTGGCATTTACCGGGCATACGTGTTCGCATGGTGCGTTATCGCAATGCTGGCAAAGCATGGGTTGAAACACCACATCAGGATTGTTCATATCGCCGGTAAAATAACGGTCAATACGCAGCCAGTGCATTTCATGGTATTTCTGCACCTGCTTTTTACCCACAACGCTTACGTTGTTTTCGGCAGTACAGGCCACTACGCAGGCACTGCAGCCGGTACAGGTATTCAAATCTATGCTCATACCCCATTTAACACCCGGATTATCAAACTGCGGGTAAATGGTGGCATCTTTTTCAAATGTGGCATTTGCTTTTTCCTCTCCTGTCTGGTAAGGCATCAGCAGCTCCCTTTCTTCCCTTGGCTCTTTCAACACATCTTTTGGGTCGGCAATAAACTTAGCCAGTGTGGTTTCAAATATCACGGGGCGGTTTTCTGAGCTGCCGTGTACCTGTGTGATGGCGAGGGGATAGGTTTTGCCTGTTTTTTCCACTGCTGCTGCAGCAGAACAAACAAAACTGCTGCCATCGAATATTGACAGCGGGTAGGCATTTTTGCCTGCACCATTGGCCCCTTTACCAATATACTCTTCGGTTTTAGATGCGTCGTTGCTGATGCGGCCATAACCTACTGCAACTGCTATCGTTTTATCATTTACACCCGGTATAATCATTACGGGCAGTTCTATTGAAGCCTTGCCCACCGTAATCTTAATAACCGGTTTCTCCGGCGTTACTTCATACGCATCAGAGTGGCCCACATTGCCCAGTACATCTTTGCCAAACAGCTCTTTGTACATGGCGGGGCTTACCATGGCATAGTTGTCCCAGGTTGCTTTGGTAATGGGATCGGGCAGTTCCTGCAGCCATGGGTTGTTGGCCTGGCTGCCGTTACCGATGGATATTTTCTGGTAAAGTACTACTTCTTTTTCACCACCTTTTACAGCAGCAATTTTAGCAGCAGCATCGGCTACTTTAGCAGCGCTGAAGGTAGCTCCGGCTGGTGCAGCAGTTGTTTCACTAATACCATCCTGCAATGCTTTTAAATAAGCAGCTTCGGTACCCAGTTTTGTTGTCCAGTAATTTTTTAAGTATGTATCGTAATCGGGGGTTGTACTGCCCGACCATTTTAGTAAGGAGGTTTGAAAGGCCCTTGTTTTAAACAACGGGTTAATGGCTGGCTGCATAAAGCTGAACATACCAGTTTTGGGTTCTGCATCGCCAAAACATTCTAACCAGTGGTGCGAAGGAAGGATGTATTTGCAGAGTTCCGTGGTTTCATCCATTGTGCTGTTAAAGGAAACGGTTACTGCTTTTTTAAGCCCGGCAACCAGTTTGTCTTTTTCAGGATATGAGTACACAGGATTAGCACCACATACCAGTACTGCATTTACAGTGCCGGCGTTCAGTTCCTCTGTCAACTTCACCATATCAGCATCAACGCCTTTGCGGTAATTGGAAGTAATGCCCCAGTTAATGGTTTTACCACCAGCCCCAATGGCTTCGTTTATGGCATTTACAATCACCTGTACATTTACATCGTTGCTGCCGCATACCACCAGCCCTGCGCCTTTATTGGCTGCCAGTTCTGCTGCTGTTTTATCCACACCTTTCTGCAAGGTTGCGTTTAAGGTTGGAGCCGTTACACCGCCACCCAGTTTAGCCAGCAGGGCCATAGCCACTGCACCGGTTTCTGATGGTTTGTGTGTGTAGCGGTCGTCGGCATTACTGCCTGTCATGCTCAGCATACTTTCAAACTGTATATGCCTGCTCAGCTCAGGTTTGGCTGCATTTATTTTGCGGTTGGCGGCGTATTGTTTTGAAAACTCCACAGGGCTTAACCAGGTGCCCAAAAAATCGGCTCCAAGGCTCACAATTACTTTTGCATTGTCAAAATGGTAAGAAGGAATGGCCCTTTTGCCGTAACAGGCTTCGTTGGCCAGTATCATACCACTGTGGCTTACCGCATCGTATTGTACGTGGCGGCTGCCGGGGTATTTTGCCAAAAACTCTGTGATTAACTGTAAAGTAGAAGGCGAGTTGATGGTACCAGTAAGCAACACGATTGCTTTACCGGTAAGGGCAGTGCCCACCATCTTATCAAAATTATCAAAAGTACTTACTTCTTTAAATTCTTTGCCATCGCTCTGCATCGGGTAGCGCAGGCGGGTTACATCATACAGGTCGAGTACGCTGGCCTGTACCTGTGCGCTGGTGCCGCCTTTGGTGATGGAAGACATATCGTTTCCCTCTATTTTAATGGGACGGCCATCACGCTGTTTTACCACCACAGCAACCGCATCACCACCATTTATATAAGTAGAGGCATAGTAATTGGCAACACCGGGAATAACATTGTCGGGCTTGTTAAGAAAAGGTACTGATTTTCTTACCGGCGTATCGCAACTGGCGGCTAGTGCTGCGGCGGCTGTACTGAAACCTAAGTATTTCAAAAAATCCCTGCGGGGTGTTTTCACTTCCAGTATACCCTTATCATCCAAATCAGCTAACGGGAGCAGCTCTTCATTAAACTCATTTTGAGCCGACTGCTGAAAGTTTTCAGTTTTATTCAGTTCTCCGAAACTTTGCCAATATTTTCTCATAATATGCTTATGTGCTAATTTGCTAATCTTATCAATGTGCTTATGTACAACTATGCCCGGGCAAAGCTGTAATTATTATTAATAGTGACATTTCTGGCACTCAGTACCGCCAATCTTTTCCACTGTTACGCTGTCCATTTTACCGGCTTTCATATCCTTGTGGAACTTTTCGTAAATACTGTAGTACTTGTTTCCTCCAACTCCTGCGCTGTCGGGAAAGTCAACCTTACTTTCTCGGTGACAGTTGATGCACCAGCCCATACTCAGGTCGCTGTATTGTTTTACTTCGCCCATTTCCTGGATATTTCCGTGGCAGGTCTGGCAATTTTGCTTACCTACTTTTACATGCTGGCTATGGTTAAAGTACACATGGTCGGCAAGGTTGTGTATGCGTACCCAGGGAATGGGGCTTGAGCCATCAGGCTGGCCGTCGCCGTTTTTATCTTCGTTGTATTTTTTAGTGGCCGGGTTCCAGCCTGCATATTCGTATAATTTCTGTATTTCGGTAGTACCGTTTACAGCCGTACCATCTTCTCTCTTCAGTTCATCCTTGCCTTCGTATTTGTTAATTGACATGTGGCAGTTCATACAGGTATTTACCGATGGTATGTTGGCATGCTTACTGTCTTGTGCGCCTGTGTGGCAGTAAAGGCAGGCAATTTGGTTGGTACCTGCATGCACTGTGTGAGAGTAATAAATGGGTTGCTCGGGCTGGTAATCTTTAGAGCGGCCAAGGCCAATACCCCATTCTACCAAAAAGTAACCAGCTACAAAGAAAAGGCCGATAACGCCCACCATCAGGTAGCTTTTATTGCGGTAAACGGGAACCGGTTCTCCACGCTTAATCCCTTCTTTTTCGTCGGTCAATTTACGCAGGTTGCTGTTTACCTGTAACAATACAAAGGCTACAATGGCCAGTATAAGTGTAAGCAGACCGTAAACGAGGTAGCTGTCGTCGTTTGCCGCCTTGCCGCCTGCAACAGCAGCCGTTTCAACCGGAGGCACATATTTATCTACATAATCCAGCATGGCATCCACATCTTCTTTGCTGAACTGCTTGCCAAAACCTGTCATTTGCACGTTGTTCCACTTGGCTTTTATCGACTTTGCGTAAGGATCGCTAGCAGCTTGGGAGTTGGAAATCCATCCATATATCCAATCCCCTGCAGGTATGCGCTCCCTCGCACCTTTAAGCCAGGGGCCTGTTGCGTCTTTTGCAACATTGTGGCAACTGGCACAATTGGCTTTAAAGAGTGCAGCGCCATCAGCAGCCATGGCTTTACTGGAAAAAATAAGAATTGCGGCAAACAGAAGGCCTATGAAGGCTTTGTTAAAAATTTTTCTATAACAACTCATACAGTTAAACTCGATACTGGTGTGGAAAAATATCCTTAATTGGGTGCAAAAGTAAGACAGGATATTGACAATATATCAACATTTTGAAAAAAAATTTAGCCTTTACTGGCGTGGGTTTCAACGGATTGAGCCCTGCCAGGTGCAGTGTTTGTCATGTTTTTGTAAACCCTGTTTATTTAAAAAATTTATGCACTTTTTCACATTGATTTCCTGCAATTTTGCACAATGTTTAAAAAACTACAGCAAAAATGGAAGGTAAGCAGCACAAATCTGGCCCTTATTTTGTGCACTTTTGCTGTAACGGGTTCGCTAACCGCCTGGATAAGCCGCCAGATTACGGGTTGGCTGGATGTTGATAAATACGGTTTTGCCTGGTGGATGCTTAAAATTGGCGTTTTACTCATTGGTTACCAGGTAATTATCCTGTTTATCGGATTTTGCTTTGGTCAGTTTCGTTTTTTTTGGAATTACGAAAAAAAGATATTGAAGCGCCTGGGGTTTTTTGGAGGCAGGCACCCGGCTACACCCATCAAT
Source organism: Chitinophagales bacterium (assembly GCA_031376295.1). Taxonomy (GTDB): domain Bacteria; phylum Bacteroidota; class Bacteroidia; order Chitinophagales; family Chitinophagaceae; genus Ferruginibacter. Next base: position 14,080 of record JANMDL010000706.1, on the reverse strand, counting down.
ATGGCCATTTTTGCCAGTGGTACTGGTAACAATGCCAAAAAGATCATTGAACATTTTGCCGGCAATAAACACTTCAATATTGCTTTAATTGTATGCAACAAACCCGGCGCAGGGGTGCTGCAGGTGGCTTCAGATAACAATATTGATAGATTGCTGGTTGAGAAAGACCGTTTTGCTTCTGGCGATGGTTATACGGAGGCGCTAAAATCAAAAGGTATTGATTTTATCATTCTGGCGGGATTTTTATGGAAGCTGCCCCCGGTGCTTATCAATGCTTATCCGCAGCGGATTGTAAACATTCACCCGGCGCTTTTGCCAAAACATGGTGGTGCAGGCATGTATGGTGGTCATGTGCATGAGGCGGTAATTGCCGCTGGCGATACTGAAAGTGGTATTTCCATTCATTATGTGGATGAGCTGTACGACCATGGCAGCATTATTTTTCAGGCAACCTGCAAAGTAGATGCGGGTGAAACGGCTGCTTCCCTGGCGGAGAAAGTGCATACCCTGGAGTATGCGCATTACCCAAAAGTGATAGAAAAACTGCTGATTCCTGGCTTAAAAAGCTGATTTTCTCCCATTTACAGGCAAAAAGATGGGTTTTACCCCGAAATGCAAAATATCGGTTAAAGTATCTGCCGCCTGTTCATTTATGGCCGGATATGCTCAACTTTGCCCAAATTATTTTTTATTTGAAACGATTTTTACCTCTTTACTGCTTTTTTATGGCGGCCCTGCTGCTTTTTACCGGTTATACGGCGCAGTGCCAGATGCCTGTGCGGGGTACGGTGGTGGATATAGGCAGGATAAATGGGGTGTATGGCGTAACCGTATCGGCCACCAATGGCAGAAAAACACAAACTGATACACTTGGCCGTTATATGCTTGATGTGGCTATTTCTGACTCTCTTTTTTTTACTTACAACAACAAATCAACCCTGCGCTATGCGGTAAAAGACATTGCCGATTTCGCCCATTTTGATATTGCATTGCAGTTAACCGTACCCTCAAAATACAAAGCGTTGAAAGAAGTAACGGTGTTTTCTAAAAGTTACCAGCAGGATTCGGCCGAAAACAGGGAGCAGTATGCCCGGTATTTTGACTACAAGAAGCCCGGCATCAGGAGTTCGGTAGTAAATGGGGCTGCTGGAGCCGATATAAATGAGCTGATTAATCTGTTCAGATTCAGACGAAATAAATACCTTAAAAAATTCCAGACCCGTTTGCTGATGCAGGAAAAAGACAGGTATGTTGACTACCGCTTTAATAAAAAAACCGTGCAGAACCTTACCGGGCTAACCGGGGCGGCGCAGGACAGTTTTATGCTCATCTTCAGGCCCAGCTACGAGTTTGCCGCAACGGTACAATTGTATGATTTTTACTGGTATGTAAAAATGAGTGGTGAGCAGTACAAGTCCGGCATCCGTGAAAACATATACCTGAGGCGCTGGAAAGAAATGCAGCCGGTGGAGGAGTAGGAAGTTGGCAGCAGGAGCGTTGGACGATGATCGTTGGGCGATGGGCGATGGGCGCAGAGAAGAAGTTAACAGGTTCAAAAGTTTAAAGTTGGTTTATGCTGAAGGAGGTTGACCTTGAACTCATCAATGTTGAACTTTGAATTTTTTTAACTTTGAACCCCGCTTCCCGCTACGTTACAAATACTCACACATTAACCGTACTTTTAGCTTCAAATCTTCCTTATCATGCAACAATTCCTTAAAAAATTATGGCTGCTGGCTGTAGTTTTATGTTTTGGTTTCAGCAGTTTTTCGCAAATTGATTCTGTTCCCTCTTTTATCAAAGACAGCTTAGATGTATATGCAGCAAGAGCGCTGGATACCTGGCAGATACCGGGAGTAGCGGTATGTGTGGTAAAAGATGGCAAAGTGGTGGCCATGAAGGGCTACGGCCTTACAGAAATGAATGGCAGCAGCAAGGTGGATGAAAACACCCTGTTTATGATTGGCAGTAACAGTAAGGCTTTTACCGCTACTGCACTCGCCATGCTGGAGGCAGAAGGCCAGGCAGCAGGAAAGGAAAAAAAGTTTTCGCTGGATGATAAAGTGCAGCAGTGGCTGCCCGATTTTAAACTATACGACCCATGGGTAACCAAAGAGGCCAACATCCGTGACCTGCTTTGTCACCGATTGGGCTTTGAAACCTTCCAGGGAGATTTTATGTATTTTGATTCGGACCTTACCACCGCAGAAGTAAGGGAAAAATTCGGGAAACTAAAACCCATGTATAGCTTCCGCAGCAAATGGGGTTATTGCAATGCGGCGTTTATGACGGCGGGTGAAATCATTCCAAAAGTTTCCGGAAAATCATGGAGTGACTTTGTTACTGAAAAAATATTTATGCCACTTGGGATGAACAGGTCGCTGGCACTGAGTAAAAATATAACCGCAGCCACCAACAGGGCTGCTGCGCATACGGTGGTAATGGGTGAGCTTAAAAAAATCCCTTATGGCAATATTGATAACCTGGCCCCGGCCGGCAGCATTTCTTCCAGTGTAAATGACATGAGCCACTGGGTAATGGCACTGCTCAATGGCGGAAGGTACGATGGTAAGCAGGTGATTCCATCTGCTGCTATTGGCCAAACAAGGTTGCCGCATTCCATACTGGGCAATGGTGGTACATTGTACAACAAAGGGCATTTTTCATTGTATGGCCTGGGCTGGATGCTGGAAGAATACAATGGCAAAAAAATTGTGTCGCATACTGGTGGTGTAAATGGGTTTGTTACAAGCGTTACTTTAATACCCGAAGAAAAACTGGGCATTGTAGTACTGACCAATACCGATGCCAATAATTTTTACGAGGCGCTGAAGTGGGAGATTATGGATGCGTATATGAAACTGCCTTACCGCAATTACAGCAAAGTGTATCTTGGCTTTCAGCAGGGTGATGAAAAGGATAAGGAAAAACAGTACAAAAAAATACAGGACAGCATTGCCATGAAGCCTGCCACGGCCCTGCCGCTTACCGCTTACGCCGGTGCATATACACACAATATTTACGGCAAAATGGATATCAAAATAGAAAACAACAAACTGGTGATGCGCTTTGAGCACCACAAGGGAAGGTACGGCACCATGGAGCCATTGGGCGGCAACCGTTTCTTTTGTGTGTACAGCGATCCGTTGTATGGCATGAAAACCCTTACTTTTAACGTGGAAAAGGGTAAAGTAAAATCACTGCCGGTAAAAGTGGCCGATTTTGTTGAATTTACCCCTTACGAATTTGTAAAGACGGGCAATTGACATTACTGCTTATAAAAAATGTATGAGAAAATTATTAATCCTGGTGGCGATGCTGCCCGCAGCAGTTTGTGCACAGGCATTTACTGAAAAAGAAATAAAAGAATGGCAACAGCAAGCTGCAAAAGTTACCATCATAAGGGATAACTGGGGCATACCGCATATTTATGGCAAAACGGATGCCGACGCAGTTTTTGGGTTGCTGTATGCACAGTGTGAGGATGATTTTAAGCGGGTGGAAATGAACTATATTGAAAAGCTGGGCCGCATGGCAGAAGTAAAAGGTGTGAGCGAATGGCAGAACGACCTGTATTTAAAATTACTTATTGATTCAGCCGATGCCGTGGCCGATTATAAAAAAAGCCCCAGGTGGCTGAAACAGTTAATGACTGCTTTTGCTGCGGGCATTAATTATTACCTGCACAAACATCCGGAAGTAAAGCCTGCGCTGCTTACCCGCTTTAAGCCCTGGTACCCGCTGCTGTGGACGGATGGCAGCATTGGTGCCATCAGCACGGGTGATGTAACGGAGGAAGAAGTGAAAAGTTTTTATGGTGTTTCCGGGGGGCCAACGGCAGCGGCAACTATTAGACGTACCGAAAGAGACCTGGCTGGCTCCAACGGTTTTGCCATTGCTCCATCCAGAACGGCTGGTGGCAATGCACTTCTTTACATTAACCCACATGTTACTTTTTATTTCAGGCCCGAAGTGCAGGTAGTGAGTGAAGAAGGATTGAATGTGTATGGCGCTGTAACCTGGGGGCAGTTTTTTGTGTACCAGGGTTTTAATGAGCATTGCGGCTGGATGCACACTTCCAGCAACGTGGATGTAGCCGATATGTACAGCGAAAAAATTACGCTTAAAAACGATAAGTTTTATTACGAATATGATGGCAAACAAAAAAAGGTTACTGAAAAAATAATAACTATCAGGTATAATACAGATGGGGGAATGCGGGAAAAAAACATTACTGCTTATTACACACATCACGGTGCTGTAATGGCCAAAAGAAACGGACAATGGATATCGGTACAAGGCTATAACCGTTCGCTTAACAGCCTGGTACAAAGCTGGCAGCGCACAAAGGCAACCGGCTATGATGATTACCGCAAAACGATGGAGCTGCGTTCCAACACTTCCAACAATACAGTATTTGCAGATGATAAGGGTAATATTGCTTACTGGCATGGTAATTTTGTACCCATAAGAGATAAATCAATCAACTGGAGCAAGCCCGTGGATGGAAGTACCAATGCAACAGAATGGCAGGGTCTTCACCCGCTTAGCGAAATTGTGCAGGTAATTAACCCGGCCACCGGCTGGATACAAAACTGCAATTCCACACCTTATACCGTATCAGGAACCAGCAGCCCAAAAAAAGAAAACTACCCGGCATACATGGCACCCGATGGTGAAAACTTTCGTGGCGTTAATGCTGCAAGAATTCTGGATAGGGCAACAGGACTTACGATTGATAAGTTAATTGAAGTTGGGTACGATAAAACCCTGGCTGCATTTGAAGTATTGCTGCCTGCTTTGATTAATGCTTATGAAAAAAGCACTACTTCCGGCGACAGTACATTTGCTGCTTTAAAAGAACCCATTGGTGTATTAAAAAAATGGAACTACCGTGTGGCTGAAAATTCGGTGGCTACTACACTGGCTGTTGAGTGGGCACAAAAACTGGGACCACTGCTGCAGAAAGTATATGTGGAGCAGGGAGAAAACGACCAGGTGCAGAACACTAAAAAATTTGCAGCCAGTGCCACAGCTGCTGAACTGCTTCAACCATTAATGGATGCCGTTGATGAACTGAAAGTAAGGTTTGCTAAATGGCAGATGTCCTGGGGTGAACTGAACCGTTTTCAGCGGTTGAGTGGCGATATGGAGGTAAAATATGACGATTATAAACCCAGCATGCCTGTGGCTTTTGCATCTGCCGCATGGGGAATGTTGCCGGCGTACAACAGCAAATATTACCCCGGTACCAACCTGCGTTATGGCGTGGGCGGCAACAGTTTTGTATGTGCTGTGGAGTTTGGTAAAACAATAAAAGCAAAATCACTGCTGGCTGGTGGCGAAAGTGGTGATGTAAGGTCAAAATATTTTTCAAACCAGTTAGAAATGTACACAAAAGGGAAATTTAAGAATGTACTTTTTTATAAAGCCGATGTACTAAAAAATGCCGAACGCAGTTATCACCCCGGAGAATAAAAATTTATGAGGAAAGTAAAAATCTGCCTGGTCCTTTTTTTGTTTGTGCAACAGGTATGTGCACAGCAAACCTGCGACCTGCTTATCAAAAATGGAAAAATTATTGATGGCACAGGCAACGGCTGGTACTATGCCGACATTGCCATTACGGATGGAAAAATTGTTTCTATCCAAAAAAATATTACCCATACGGCTGCAAAAACCATTGATGCGGGGGGCCTGGTTGTAGCCCCTGGTTTTATTGATGTGCATACGCATATTGAAACAGATGAAGCCAAAACACCCACTGCGGGTAACTTTATTTTTGATGGGGTAACCACACTTATAACGGGCAACTGCGGCTCTTCCACTACGGATATTGGCCGTTACCTTTTCTGGATTGATTCGTTAAAGCTCTCTGTAAATGTGGCTACACTGGTTGGACACAATGATGTGAGAAAGGCCGTGATGGGCCGTGCCAACCGGGATGCCACAGAAAATGAGTTGCAGCAGATGGAAGCAATGGTGGAGAAGGCGATGAAAGAAGGGGCCGTTGGTTTATCTACAGGGCTCATTTATATTCCCGGAACTTATACCAAAACACCAGAGATAATCCGGCTGGCAAAAGCAACTTCAAAATACAATGGAGTATATGCCACTCACATGCGGGATGAGGGCGACAGCGTAACACAGGCCATTGATGAAGCTTTAACGATTGGTAAAGCGGCAAATATCCCTGTGGAGATTTCGCATTTTAAATTAAGCGGTCAGCAAAACTGGGGAAGAAGCAGCCAAACCCTGCCGATGATTGTTGAAGCCAGAAAAAACGGGCTGGATGTAACGATAGACCAGTATCCTTACACGGCCAGCAGTACTTCGTTAAGTACGCTTTTACCTGATGATATTCTGGCAGACGGGCAGGATTCCATTGCAGCAAGGTTGGCAAGGCCGGAAATACAGGCACAGGTAACGGCACACATTATACGAAAACTGAAGAACCGGAAACTGAAGCATTTGAGTTATGCGGTGGTGGCCAATTACAAATCCGATACCACTTTAAACGGCAAAAGTATTGAGGCGATTAATTTACTGAAAGGAAGAAAGCATAAGGCAAAAGACGAGGCAGTTACAGTAATGGAAATGATGATGCAGGGTGGAGCCGGAATGGTTTTTCATGGCATGGCGGAGCCGGATGTGCGCAGCATTTTGCAATATCCTTTTAATATGTTTGCCAGCGATGCCGGTATCCGTGCGTTTGGCCAGGGTGTGCCGCATCCCCGGGGATATGGTACCAATGCCCGTGTGCTGGGCAAGTACGTACGGGAAGAGAAAATTATTTCATTGGAAGAAGCTGTAAGGAGAATGACTTCGTTGCCGGCACAAAAATTTCACCTTAAAAACATTGGCCTGCTAAGGGAAGGTATGAATGCTGATATGGTGATTTTTAATGAAGCGGAAGTAAGTGATAAAGCCACGTTTGAAGCACCGCATCAGTATTCAGTTGGGTTTACGTTTGTGGTGGTAAACGGTCAATTAGTGGTTGAAAATGGCGTACATACCGGTGTAAGAAGCGGCAGGGCATTGTACGGCCCAGGTGTAACAAAATAGCCTTATACTTAAAATATACATGCAGCAATAAAATTACTATTATGTTGGTTAATTTACAACCGGTGCTGGAGAATGATTTACTCCGGATGCAACCATTGCAACCGGATGATTTTGAAGCACTTTACCAGGTGGGTTCCGACCCGCTGATATGGGAGCAGCATCCCAATAAAAACCGCTGGCAGCGTGCTGAGTTTGAAAAATATTTTGAAGGAGCCATACAATCGCAGGGCGCACTGCTGGTATCAGACAAACAAAGCGGTGAAATAGCAGGCTGCACCCGTTATTATGAGTACAGTGAGGCAGAAAAAAGTGTTTTAATTGGTTATACATTTATAGCCCGTCAATTCTGGGGCGGTCAGTTTAACCCTATTATGAAAAAACTGATGATTGATCATGCTTTTGGTTTTGTGGATACCGTACTCTTTCATATTGGAGCATACAATATCCGCTCACAAACAGCTATTGGCCGCATTGGTGCGGTAAAAAACAGGGAAGTACCTGTTGCCTATTATGGTGAAGCCGCTACCCTTAACTTTGAGTATGCGTTGAGCAGGGAAGCCTGGGCGGCGATACAGGGGTAGTAAAAACCAATTCAGTTTTTTTATACATTTACAGCATGGAACAAATGAATTTAGGTGTGGGCACCAGGCTGCAGCACACACAATACGGCCCGGGGGTGATAGTGGGCGTAAAATATGCAGTGTATATCATTTCTTTTATCAATCATGGCATAAAGGAAATTGAAAAGGCAGATAACAACCTGGATGAGATCATCCCGGAGAATGTGACTGCAGAAGTAGAAACAACTTCAGAAGTGGAGAAATCGCTTTTAAAAATACTGCGTCAGTGGGGTGGGTTAAACGAAACCGTTCCCATTGGCGATAAATGGATTGGCGGCACCATGTTGTTGCAAACCGCCGATAAAAGCCTTAAGCCAAAGGAAATTCCCATTGACGATTTTTTTCATAAAATAGTAATGCTGCGTGACAGACTCCGTGTACTGGAGCAAAACATCAACAGCAACAAAAAACTTACCGACGAAGAGAAAGTAAACATACAGCAATACATTACCCGCTGCTATGGCTCTCTTACCACATTTAATGTGCTGTTTAAAAATAAGGAGCAGTGGTTTGTGGGGGAGAAGGGGAAGGAGGATTGACATTTAAAGCAACCCCCGAAACATATCCTCCTGCAACCATTTTTGGTTTTCGTCATCCCACCAAAACACATCAGAATAATCTTCCATAATCACCCTTTCTATACCTTCTATAAAATTATTCGACATTAAGTTTGGTCCATCACTCGACATGTAAATTCTGCCATCTGCATCGCATTCCATGGCTGCATTGTCAAGATTATAGTATGCCAAAGGAAATGTTTTATATTTCCATAATACATTAATGTGTCCAATGCCATATCAATTTTGAAATATCCAAGCAACAAAGCTTTTGTACTTAAGACACCTTTTGCATCACCAGGCGTCCTCATATATGTAGTGATTTCCATATCCCCATATTCGTAAAGAAACTCTTTTGCCATTTGAGGGAATTCGTTAAACCTTGGCAAACTATCGAATTTACTTTTTACACTTCGACCAGGAAACCATCCCGCTTTTCTAAATTGCTATTGTACTTCTTTTCTGAATTGCATACACCTTCAATAAAGCACTTTAAAGATATTTTTGCCGTCTAGATAATCTTCATAAAACTGCGCTAAAGAATCTGAAATTTTTGGAAAATTATTCCCTTTATAGCTTTCCGCATAACCATACACCGGAGGGTTATCCCCTTCGTCAGTTTTAAAAATGCATATATATAGCCTTGATGTCCATAAAATATAAATGCTTTATTGGGAACCATTAGCGTCTTGTTATAATGTGAAGAGATTCAATTGATTAGAGTCTAGTTCTTTGACATATTGCGGATAGGAGTTGGAAAATAATTCGAGCAATGGTATTTTACACAATAATGAGATGCTTAATATTTGCAGTATTTCATATTGTGTTTGCTTGAAGTTTTAAGTGATGTTTTACGATGGCCACAAGCAGGTAAGTAATCATAGCGATATAAATTTGAGTCTTTACAGCATTGAAGCTGTGCCCCCAGAATGATTTTTGAGCCTGACTGTCTGGTCGCATTTTAACCCTGTTGTTTTCTCAACCTTGCGGGAAGACAATCTGATAAAACGGAAATTTTCTTTTGCCCGGGTTACAAAAAAGGCACCTTCCCGATGGATTCTGAACAACCTGGTAAAATCAATGTAAGCCTTATCCATCAAGTAATAGCTGCCGTTTTCAAAGGGAAAAATGCCCAACACATTTACTTCATGAACAGCGCCTCCGGTAACATGAATGAATGTGGGTATATTGGTTTTGACATCCAGCATCGAATGTAATTTCACAGCAGCTTTATGCCGCCTGAATTTTCCCCACCAGAAAACACTGAGACAAAGATCAACCACCGTTGCATCTATGGCATAAACAGGGGCATCGATTGACAAATCAAATGTCGCATCAGGAATGGCAAGCTTTTGTGCCTGTGCCACTAAGACTGATGAAAACGACTCATAAATACGGTAATCCCTTTTTTCATTTGCTTTTGCAAGATTTGCCTTTGATGTTCCTTTACCCATTCCGAGATGATATGATTTATTCTGTTGAGATTGAAGGCAAACAACTAAATCACTTAAACTTTCCCGGTGAGATAATTGACCAAATATCATATACAGCATCTGATGCCAGCAGGTAAATGTCCTGACCTTATAATTACCCTGATATTCAGATACACAACGGATAAAATCGTTGTAGGGTAAAAATTCAATTAATTGGTAGAAAACATACTTGCCCTGATTCATAATTAAATTATTTACAGTTAATTATAAACCTGAAAAACGGAATTAGTTCAAATCGTTTGAAATTAAAAACTCATGAAACCCTTATCCAGCAATATTTTCATAGAACTGTTGTGTATTTAAACAAGACGATAGTGATTGTATAATACAAATTGAATACTCATTTCACAAAGTGAAATAACTAACACTAATTCCCTTCACATCTCCCTTCTTTGCTTGTGTGCTGTTGTCTTCATTTCAGCCACATCAATTTGATGCAAGGCGGATTGCTATCGACTTCCAATTGAGATACAACAACCGTAAATGGTATGCTACGGCGCCACCCTCATCCGGTTCTGCCAGGTTAATATCTTCCCGTTTCATTCTCTGTAAAATATGCTTTATATTTTCTATAACCTCTCGTACAATGCCCGCAGCTTTTCACTGGTCATTATCTTTTCCCAGTCTTTCCCCAGGGCATTTTCCCAAAGGGGTTTCATGCCCATGCTTACATCCATCATTTTGTTAAAGTCCTCATCGCTGAGGCCACTGCAAATGCCAACGGGTATATCAATCCTGTTTTTCTCCACCATGTATTTAAACTCCTTTACACCGGCAGGGTAATATTCTTCCAGGTGGTTCATTACAATGCAGTTGCCAATGCCATGTTTGGTACCCAGCAGGTAACTAAGGCCGTAACTCACTGCATGCGCCACACCCACCTGGCTGTAGGCAATGCTCATGCCGCCAGCGTAGGAGGCCATCATCAGTTTGTCATCACATTCATCATCCCAGCCATCTTTTTCTACAAAAACCTTGCGGCAAAGTTCCAGCGCTTTTTCACCATAGCTTTTGCTGAACTCGTTTAAAAAAGTGCCTTCCAGGCTTTCAATGCAGTGAATATAGCAGTCCATGCCCGTATAAAACCGCTGGTTCGCCGGTGCGTTGGCTGTCAGTTCGGGGTCGAGTACAATCTGGTCAAACGGAGTAAAATCACTGTTCATGCCGAGTTTGCGGGTGGGGCCGGTGAGTACGGTGGTGCGGCTCACTTCTGCACCTGTGCCGCTGAGGGTAGGTATGCCCACCCTGTACACACCGGGTTGTTTCACCAAATCCCATCCCTGGTAGTCGGCGCTGCTGCCGGGGTTGGTCATCATCAGGCCTACGGCTTTGGCAAGATCCATGGCGCTGCCACCGCCAATGCCAATAATGCCGCTTACAGTGCCAAACTCTTCCTTCAACTGGCTGGCGAGGCTGTCCACATAAGTCGTCTTAGGCTCATGGGTCACATCCACAAAAATGATCTTATCCTTACCCTGCAGTGGTATGCGGTTTACCAATGGATTTTTTTGTCCATCAGCCCCATCGGCAAAAAAATGATCCACCAAAAATATCATGGGGGCATCGCCCTTTCTGTTGGGGGCTAAAATTTCATTTAACTGGTTAAAACAACCACGGCCATACACCACATAGCCAATCATTTTAAAATTGCGGAACTGCATACGGTAATTTTTTGCGAAGATAGGCTGGAATGGGGGATAAATGGAAAGCCCATATAATCAAAATATGAGTTGTTCATACGCTTAGCTTTACTTGGTTAGCAAATCCACAAATAGGGTTAGAAATTTTTCAAAATTTAAAGGCTTAGAGAAATATCCGTTCATCCCCCTTTCTATACAATACTCTTCGGTATAAATGCTAGCAGTAACAGCTATTATGTTAACTTCGCTATTGATTTCTCTTATCTTTTGGGTAGCCTCAAACCCATCCATAACAGGCATATGTATGTCCATCAATATAATATCATAGTTCTTTTTTTTAACCATTTCTATTGCCAGTTGTCCATTGCCTACAGAATCAATATTACCCAAGGGAAACCATAGGCTCAAAATCTTCAGTATAACCTTCGTGTTGATTGCATTATCTTCCGCAATAAGTATCTTGCAATTGCTAAAAGGCACAGCTAAATCAGCAGGAGGTTTTAGTAATGCCTTACGTCCACCATATTGCCGGTTTAACCCTTGGGGCAATTCTAATCTAAACCGAAAAACAGACCCCTTATTTATTTCACTTTCTACACTGATTTCACCTTTCATTAAGTGTACTAAATTTCTGCAGATAAACATACCAAGGCCTAACCCCTGTGGTATTTCTGTGCGTTTTTCCTGAAAAAAAGGCTCAAAAATTAATTGCAAATTTTCATTAGATATCCCTATTCCTGTATCACTGATACTAAACTCAATGAGGGCCGGCGTATCGAAACCCGGCTTATCGTTATTCGGTAAAAAAAGTACAGAAAGCAAAGCCCCTCCCTCTTCCGTAAATTTTAGTGCATTATGCAAAAGATTAAATAAAACCTGCAAAATAAGGTCTGCGTCACCTGATAAATACGTTGGAACACCGTCCCCAATAAACACATCAAGAGTAAGGCCTTTCGAACGAAACTGATATTCAAATATCTTTTTTACATCATCAATCAAATGAGATATGGAAAAATTAACCGGGATAAAAGATGTTTTACCAGAATCGATTTTATTAAAGCTTAAAAAATTATTAACAAAGCGAACCAAATAATCTGAGGTGTTTTGTAAAACGCCAAGCTGACCTTTTTCATCGCCGTCAAAAGGGTGTTTTGAAGATAATGTATGAGTTGCGGCTGAAATTACATTAACGATATTTTTTATTTCGTGGCTGATATTAGAGAGATAAAAGGTGGTGTTTGCCGGGAGCTGACCCGTATTGTTAAATAACTTAAACCTCCTGTTTAACAAAGGGTCTTTTTGATTCAAATTTATCAATTCCCTCATGCTTTCACAAAGGGATTCCGTCATAACAATATAATCTATGCTTTTTTTATTGATGAAAGGTAAAATGGTTTTCATATCATTGGCTTCATTTATTTCAATGATTTTAAAGGCCGGGTTATGCCTGCAATTTTCCTTATCAAGAAAGCCGGGGTCAATCATTTGTAAAGAATCAAACTCCGTCAAAATAAATGCTAACGGGTATTCATCCATTATCTTTTCTGCTACAAGAGAATTATCTGTAGCAAATACATTGTACTCAAAAGAAAATAGTTTAGTGAACTCATTTAGCTCTTCCTTTTTTCTGTTTAAATACAAAATATTCTTTTTATCAGTCTTCACAAGCAGTCTGTTTCATAAATGAATAAAAGCAAATTTTGAAAATAAAAATTTACAGGTTGTTTAGTTCTTTAAAAAATAAATTACACTCCTCTTCAATAAGATTAATCATTGTTTGTGAAGAATAACTGTTCCGGTCTGTTGTAATTTCCAGTTCCAGTTTTCTAAGCAATAATGAAATCCTCCGGGACCCCCAGTAATAAAATTCAGGTCCGATCTTATGGCATATACTTTGTACAGTGTGATATGCCTCACTGATAAAGGCATTATTAATTTCAACTAACATGCGATTTGTTTTTTCTTTAAGGGTGTTAAGGCTAAGGTGAAACTGATTGTCTTTGTTTACTAAACCGACATTTTGCATCAGTTTAAAATCAAATCTGGGTAGCCCTAAAATATAAAGCAGATCCTGGTCGTCTGTCTTTTCTATTCTGCCCGGATTAAGCACAGGGATATATACCAGTATGCCGGTTTTAAAGTTTTCATACGGTGATGCTATTTCAATCCATCCGTTATGGTATTCAATAATTTTATTCGCCAAAAAAAAGCCCATCCCAGACCCTCCTTTTGTTGTGAATCCGGGCTGGAACATTTGATGAATTACTTCATTGCTTATGCCACATCCGTTATCCATTATTACAACCTCCACATATTGCTTTTCCCGTTCTGCTAAACTCCCAAGTATGATTACCTCTCTTTTTTCTGCTTTATCGTAGGCTTCAATCGAATTAACAATGATATTGAACAAACCCATTTCCAAAGAATTCTGGTCACAAAGTATAAAGGCCTGTTTGGCATCCTCATTAAAAATAAGCTTATATTCAAAATCAAAAGACTCTTTTGCCAATAGCATGCAACTGCTTAATAAATCATAAATATTGAGAGAAACAAAGTCTGTTTCGCTGGCATTAAAATTTTCAAACACAAGTTCTTTCATTACTAAACGCATTTCTCCTAATACTGAGTTAAGAAGATTCGTATCCCCTCCACGCACCCCTTCTTGCTAAGCTAACGCCTGTTCATGACCTTTGCTGCTATGGAAC
>JANMDL010000694.1:0-2418 GCA_031376295.1 Chitinophagales bacterium | reverse complement strand
CTTCCATATCAATTTTTACCCAATCGTACCTGAGGCTTGCATTGATGGTAATTTTATCCTTTATTTTTATCTCATCTCCAAAAAATATGGAGCTCACCGTTTCGGTATAATCTCCCTTTCTTGTTATTGAGCCCCTTGGATTTAGCTGTGTACCCGACCACGGTACATTTACAAACGGAGGAGCAAGCGGCGCAAATTTTAAAGAATCGGGATTTGAAGGATTCATCACATGAAGAAAACTGTACGTTGTTGGCGTTAGATGCGTAGTACTGAAAAAATGGCCGAATACAAAATTATGCAGCACCTGCTTTTCAGAAAGCCTGAATTTTAAGCGGAGTTCATTCATGATATCCCTGTCATTAGCATCTCCATCCAAAAACAACCGGCTTACGCTGTTATTCAGGTAAAAAGAGGGTAATGCAAAGCTGTATTTTGTACCGCTTTTTAATGACTGATAACGGAATCTTTCTTCAAGCCCGAAAGAAGATTTTTTACTCTTGTAATTTACCGTAGTACCTGCCTGAAAATTTTTGCCATAACTGCCTTCGGTCATAGAATTGCCAATATTGCGGGTAATACTGTCGGTGCCGTTTGGAGAAACAAGCCTGGTTGGAAAACCACCGCCTGATTCGTATACCGTATAATTAAGGTTGTAAAACTGCCTGAAATTTTGCAGGGTTTGATAGTTTTTCCAGTTGCCTGCTAATTTCATTGTATTCAAATCTGCCGGAGCATCTGTTAAATTTTGAAAAATATAGTCTGCTTTCAAAAAATATAACCGTACAGTACTGCTGCTTTTAGGAGCAAGGTAATCAACATTGCCACGCAATTGATAGCCTTTGTCATTAAATCCCGTGCTTTTAAACCCACGGTCATTCATAAACCAGCCACCAACATTATACCTCCATTTTTTATCTTTGGTAAGCGCACCATTGCCATTAAAATCCATCCGGTAGTTTAATTGTTTGCCTCCCTGCGAAAATATATTGTTGTAACTTGTAAAACGCACATTGATATCAGACCTGGTACCACCTGTTTTGGTAATCACATTTACAGCACCTGCTGCCGACGCCCTTCCAAACAAAGTTGCCGTACTTCCCCGTACAACTTCTACTTTTTCAATATTGGCATCAAACCCAAAGCCGGCTTCCGGTAAGCGGCCGGTAGAGCCAAAAGAAGGAAGCCCGTCAAGTAATATAGCCGTATAATCCAGGCCGCCCAGCGGGTTACCCCCATCAGGAAATCCCCTGGTTACAATACCACCCCTTCTTCCCTGAGAATTGTTTACATATACGCCCGGAACGGCCGTAATGGCCTCGGCAATACTTTCTGGCTTTGATATTTTTAATGCTTTACTGTTGATGATTTCTACCGCTGTGGTTGTTTCCAGTTTCCGCACCGGCTGCCTGCCCGCAGTAACCACCACTTCATTCATCACCGATCTTTCCTCAAGCATACTTATATTAATTTCCTTACTGCTTCCGGCAGTTACTGTTTGCGTAGCAAGCCCTGCAGATGAGAAGATTAACACTGCACTGCTGCTCTTAACTGTAATAGCGTACCGGCCCTTACCATCTGTAAAAACGGAATTATCAGTACCCTTTTCCTGAACAGTGACAGATGAAGCACCATCCCTGGAATCCGGAGAAATAACTTTACCGGTAATAACAATTTGTGAAAAAGCCGGGAAGGCTGAAACAATAAAAATCAGTCCCAGGCAGATTTTTTTTAAAGAAAATTGCATAGCAGTCGTTTTAGTTTAATGTAGTTAACTATGTTAACCAATTTAAAAATAGGCATTTTTTTCAGAATAAAATATTTTTAGGCATTTTTTTAAAAAAATAGTTAACTTCATTAACTAATGTTACCAAACAACTCAATATGAATCTTCGTTTATTCCCCCTGCATACTGGCGTATGGGAAGGCACATATACCCGGATAGATGCGGCCGGCAAAATGACCAACCAATGGAAAAGCCGCCTCACAATCAGGCTGTACGATGGCAACAAGTACCACCAGGTAAACCAGTATTTCTGGTCCGATGGGCATGAGGAGTGCCATGATTTTGGCGTGTGTGAGTTTGATGAAACGGGAACATTGATTTTTGAAAATCCCCGGATTAGCGGCTATAGCTGGGAAACAAGGGACAGCGTTTGTTTAATCTGGACATATAAAAACCGCCCCGGCAGCAAGTTGTTTGAAATGATAGACCTGATTGGCGACGGAACACACCGGGTAAGAAACTGGCGCTGGACGGAGCATGACGAATTTCAGGGACTTACAATGATTGACGAAAGAAAAATACAACTGCAGGAAGAAATTGATCCGCAGTTTTGGATAGATTTACCAGGCAAACGTACAATGGGCCTCTCAAGAAGCGATACATAAAAAAGTACAGTATGGGAATGACGATTACAG
>JANMDL010000679.1:0-2253 GCA_031376295.1 Chitinophagales bacterium | reverse complement strand
ATTCCATCAGGCAGCTTACATCATAAGCAGCTACTGCACGAATAAACATTTCGCCATGGCCGGTGCAGGAAATAGCACAGGTTTTATTATTGGCGTAAGTACCTGCACCAATCAGCGGACTGTCGCCGATGCGGCCATATTTTTTATTGGTCATGCCTCCTGTGCTGGTAGCAGCGGCAACATTCCCCTTTGTATCACAGGCTACGGCACCTACTGTACCAAACTTCCTGTCTCTCATCAGTTCTTCTAATTTCTGATGTGTATGGTCCAGTGAATAATTATCGGAGTCACGCATGGCTTTCCACTGGTCGTACCTGAACTGTGAAAAAAAGTATTCGTCAGGCTCCAGCTTTATACCCTGTTTGATGGCAAAATCATTGGCGCCCTTTCCGCTTAAAAAAACGTGGTTGCTGTTGCGGAGTACTTCAGTAGCCAACTCTATAGGGTTGCGCACACTGCGTATACCTGCTACAGCACCAGCGCCCAGGTTTTCGCCTTCCATTATGGCAGCATCCATTTCCTGTACCCCCTTTTTGGTAAATACACTGCCGCGGCCTGCATTAAACAGCATATTGTCTTCCAGTATCACAATTGCGGCTTTTACAGCATTTACACTGCTGCCACCTTCGTCCAGCACGGCATAGCCAGCATTAAGGGCATCGCTCAGCCCTTCTGCATAAGCCTGTTCCAGTTCCAGAGTCATGTCTTCCTTTAATATAGTGCCTGCTCCCCCATGTATTGCCAAAGAAAATTGCTGCATAATAATTTATTAAAGCACTGCAAAATTAGTTTTTATAACAAGGGAAACTTTCTAAGATTTTTAATGGATGTTTAAATGGCTGTTAACAATAGTGCGATACTGTTGAATTTTATGAAGGTCGGGTAAGCCTGATAGCCTGGTATTTCTTTTACAGCAGCAAAATCACTGATCCTGCCTCATAAAAGGACAATTCCCCAGCAAAAGCGGCTGCTTATTTAATATTTGCTATTTTTGAATCAAAGACGACCAACTTGAAACGACTGTTTATCTTACTGATTGTGTTTTGTTCTGCTTCAACAGCTATTGGCCAGCAGCCCTATTGGCAGCAGCAGGTTAATTATACCATTGCTGTTACGCTGAACTATTCGGTGAATACACTTTTTGTTTTTTTAAAATTTATTTATTTAAAAAATTCGCCGTATACCCTTCTTTTTATCTGGATCCACCTCTGGCTTAATGTTTTTAAAAACGACCGTACCGCCTTCAGCGACCAGTTGCTGGAAAATGGCCGTACCGATTTTTATTTCAGTAACAGCGACCAGCGGGGTTATATCAACCAGCTTGATTTTAAGGTGGACAATATAACTGCCACTACGGAGGATCATCCCCAGCACCAGGACATTATCAAACTGGTACTGCCCAAACCTCTTGCGCCAGGTAGCAGTACAGCCATAAACACCCCTTTTCATGTAAAACTGCCCAATAATTTTTCCCGTGGCGGCCATGTGGGGCAGGCATACCAGGCTACACAATGGTATCCCAAGCCGGCTGTGTACGACCGCAAGGGCTGGCATCCCATCCCCTACCTCGACCAGGGAGAATTCTACAGCGAATTTGGCAATTACGAAGTAAGTGTAACATTGCCTTACAATTATACAATAGCAGCAACCGGTGTATTGCAAAATCCACAGGAAAAACTGACCAGCCTTGTGGTAAAAAAAGTAGTAGAAGAAAAGCCAGCTAAAAAAGTACAGAAGAACATGTTGGCACCCAAACCTAAAAAGGAAGAAGCGTTTCCCCCTTCAGATATACGAATGCTGACCCATATTTACAAGCAGAACAATGTGCATGATTTTGCCTGGTTTGCAGATAAACGTTTTCTTGTAAAATCGGACACGCTGCAACTGCCGTCTGGCCGGGTCATAAATCTGGTTGCTTATTACCTGCCATCGAAAAAAGATATTTGGCAAAAAAGCATTTTATATATCAAAAAAACTATCCTCACCCGCAGCCGCTGGTTGGGGGAATATCCTTATAATACAGTGAGTGTGGTGGAAGCAAAAATGGGATTTAGTGGTGGCATGGAATATCCCACTATCACCAGCATTTCACCGGTTTCAACCGATGAAGATTTAGAATCGGTAATTGAGCATGAAGTGGGGCATAACTGGAACTATGGCATACTTGCCTCCAACGAAAGAAAGCATGCATGGATGGATGAGGGTATTAATACATTTTATGATAACCGGTATGATGCCGCAAACAAAACTGCA
>JANMDL010000655.1:0-3863 GCA_031376295.1 Chitinophagales bacterium | reverse complement strand
ATTTGCCTGTTCGTTTAATTGCAAAAAATAGTTGGGGGCCAACAGCAGGCGGCTGCCGTACCAACTGAACATTTCGCCATCAACCAGCAGTATTTTAGTGTTTGGCATGGCAAGTTGCAGTTCATCAATATGCGGTTGCTTAAAGGGGTATGGCTCAGAGGAGAGGAGCAGCAGTTCACAACCGGCATCTGCCAATTGTGTGGTTGTTATTTCCGGATAGCGGGGAATATCTTTTAATATATTGCTAAAGCCGCACCGGGCCAGCATATCCTGTATAAATGTACCGCCGCCTGCTGCCATATAGGGTTTTCGCCAAATGAGGTAGGCAGTTTTTAAAGGGTTGTGCTGTTTATTTTGTAAAAAGGAAAACCGGCTGCTTATCTCATCAACCAATATCCCTGCTTTGGTTCCAGTGCCGGTAAGCTGTCCAATATCCATAATCATCTGCAGGGCATCCTCCAGCGTATTTACATCGGTGAGCCAAACCGGGAACTTTTTGGCAAGTGCTTCCACCTGTTCTTTTACATTTTCTTCTTTATTGGCAATAATAAGAGTGGGGTGCAGGGCTTCCACTGCCGGAATGTTAACAGTTTTAGTGCCACCAATTCTGGCTTTTGTTGCATACCATTGCTGCGGGTGTATGCAGAATTTTGTAATACCCACTGTTTCGGCCTCCAGACCAAGGTAATGCAGCAGCTCCGTTTGCGATGGAACCAATGATATTATTCTTTGCCGGGGATAGGAATGCCCCGTTGCCGATTGCAGAATCATGCAACAAAAATACAGCGAATCTCAGGTGGCCGTGCAACGGCATAAAAAAAACTTCCATACAAGTTTGTTTCGGTGCAAACTATATGGAAGTTCAGTTTTGTTCAGCGCCATTCATGGTTTTTGAATAGCTGGATAATAATCTAATTCTTTGTGGGTTTCGCCCTTGGAGTAAATTTTTACTTCATAATCATTTAATCCTTGTTCGGTTTCAGTTTTTAATTAATAAAAGGATTCAGCCCAGGTCTTTAAACAGGTTTCACATGTTGGTTTTTAGTATTGGATATTGTCTCAGGTGGTAATGCAATGGTTTGGCAACACAGTTTCTTAAACTGTTGGTTGATTTTTGGATATTGTCTTCTCTTCGTTTTCCCCAGGGTATGGGACTTGTTGGTTTTTTTTGGACATTGAGGTGAAGAACATTTGGTTTTCTTTGGTTCTTTGGTTTTTCCGTTTTTGGATATTACATTTTAAAACGGATGGATTGGAAATTAATTTAAAGTAGAAGTTGACTGATATTGGATTGTTTATGGACTTTCACAATATTGGATTTCTAATTTTTTGGTTTTATCTGGATATTTTGGACATGATTGATATTGTAATCTCTATCAATCAACTTCTGACACAAAGATGCGGGCATTTGATTCCCGAAACAAGAGCAATACTGCTCTATTTACAACATACAGTAATTACCGGGGGAAACGTATATATTCAGCTTTACAGCACCCTGCGTTGCGATTAGTACTATCGTATAACTACGTGCCAATGGCCAGTGATTGTCTTAAGCAGCATTGCACAATACAGCTGCAATCCCTGTCAATAAAGAATTATGCAATTTTTTCCAAATATGTGGTAAAACTACTTGGCCAGTCCCTGGATGATGTCGTATTTGGTTACAATATGGTAATTTCCACTTTCGTCCCGGCTGAGTACTGCCCCGTTTTCCCGGGTAATTAAACTGCTCAAACGCTCCAGCGGGGTGTCAAAACTCACTATCGGATAGGCTTTTTCTAGTACTGTTTCTGCAATTTGCTCTTTTATGGAGGGATTAGAGAGTATCTGGTTAAATAAGCCGCTTTCCGAAATTGACCCGGCAAAGCTGCCATCCTTCATTACGGGTATATTCTCAATATCATATTTCTTCATCAGGTCAATTACACCTGCTACGGTGCTTGAAGCATCCGCTGTAATCAGGCGTTTGCTGCCACGGCCTGCTACCAGGTCTTTAAAGGTCTTTACATCCAAAAAGCCCCTTTCCATCATCCACTGGTCATTATATATCTTACCTACATAGCGGCTGCCATGGTCGTGAAACACACAAACCACCACATCATCCTTTGTGAGGCTGCTTTTCAATTGCATTAACCCCTGCAGGCAACTGCCGGCACTATAGCCACAAAACAAGCCCTCTTCTTTTGCAATACGCCTTGCCATTACAGCGCCATCTTTATCGGTTACCTGCTCAAAATGGTCAATTACGCTCATATCATAGTTCTGCGGCACAAAATCTTCCCCAAAACCCTCAGATATATAAGGATGTACCTCTTTCATATCAATTTCACCGGTTTTAAAGTATTTGGTCAACAGGGAACCATACACGTCTATGGCCCATATTTTAATACCGGGGTTCATTTCTTTGAGGTACATGGCGGTGCCTGTAATGGTGCCACCGGTGCCTGCCGTACAAACAAAATGGGTGATTTTGCCTTCTGTTTGCTTCCATATTTCCGGGCCGGTACTTTCGTAATGCGCCAGCCTGTTGGCTAAGTTATCGTACTGGTTGCAATGAAAGGAGTTGGGTACTTCCTTCGAAAGACGTTTGGCCACGCTGTAGTAACTCATCGGATCTTCGGGCAGTACATTGGAGGGGCATACAATCACTTCGGCACCTACAGCCTTTAAAATATCCGCTTTTTCCTTACTTTGTTTATCTGTAGTAACAAATATGCACTTATAGCCCTTTACACAGGCTG
Source organism: Chitinophagales bacterium (assembly GCA_031376295.1). Taxonomy (GTDB): domain Bacteria; phylum Bacteroidota; class Bacteroidia; order Chitinophagales; family Chitinophagaceae; genus Ferruginibacter. The sequence goes on along the minus strand of JANMDL010000655.1, from coordinate 1,122 downwards.
CCAGCGCCAGGCCCATGCCGGTATTGCCACTGGTACCTTCAATAATAGTACCTCCGGGTTTAAGTTTGCCCTCTTTTTCAGCCACTTCTATCATTTTAAGCGCCATCCGGTCTTTAATGGAGTTGCCGGGATTAAAATAATCCACTTTAGCCAGTATAGTGGCAGGTATGTCTTTGGTTATTTTGTTCAGTTTTATCAGGGGTGTATCACCAATCGTTTCTAATATATTATTAAGCCACATAGCAGGTTATTTATTTTTTTGGCAAAGGTAGTATTTTGTTTTGGGGTGCGGAAGGGGAATAGAGGGAAGTTGGGCGATGATTGTTGGTCGTTGATCGTTGGGCGGTGAGCGAAGGACGACTTCAGTTGACAGCAGACGGTTTACAGGCTTGGTGATGATTGATGACTGTTGACAGGGGAATACCAATAAATAAAACGTTGGTCTTACAATAAGAAAAAAGTTCAAAGACGGCAGTTCTCTGCAGAACCACACATCTTTGAACTTTTAAATATTAACTCTTTTTCTTAACCGCTTTCTTCACTGCCTTTTTAGCCGTGGGTTTTGCTGCCGGTTTTGCCGCTTTCTTTGCTCCTGCTTTTGGAGTTGCTTTTGTTTTTTCTATACCAGTAAGATCAGTGGATGCAGCATCTGTACCCGCTGTTCTGCCATCAAACAATTTTGTAAGGCTCTTAAACAGCCCGGCATTGTTCACCACATAAAATGTGCCACCCCTTCCGTTTTGGCTGCTGCTGCATTTTTCGGTTTTTCCGGTATCCTTGTCAACGCCGGATTTTAATGCACCCTGCTGGTTTTCATCACCAAATATGGAAATCGTCTTTTTGGGGTCTTTTGAAATGCCGATTTTAGCATGATTGCTGTTTCTGCCGTTATCGCCAATAAGGTCAATGGTAACGCCGGCAAAGGAGCCAGTAAGCGCAATGTCCACATCGCCCGGCGTACCCAAATCAGGCGCCCAGCAGGGTGGTACTTCGCCCGCTTTGGTTGAATAAATGGCAGGGGCTGCCCACCAGCTTACCACCCGCAGCGAAAGCCCCTTTAGTTGGGCCGATATCATCTGCCATGGCGGTACAGCCAGAGATGATGGTTTGGAAATTAACTGA
>JANMDL010000640.1:0-9786 GCA_031376295.1 Chitinophagales bacterium | reverse complement strand
GTAGGGAGTAGTTAGTAGGGAGTAGTTAGTAGGGAGTAGTTAGTAGGGAGTAGTTAGTAGGGAGTAGTTAGTAGGGAGTAGTTAGTAGGGAGTAGTTTGTAATGCTGGTAATAATCAGGATAAAAAACTGAGCATATGAGTTTAACAAAGCAAATGGCAAAGCATTTCAGGGATATTCATTTTGGAGGTAACTGGACATCCTCTAACCTGAAAGATACTGTAGCGGATGTAAGCTGGCAACAGGCAGTTACAAAAGTTCATTCCTTTAATCCCATTGCCACACTGGTTTACCATGTGAATTATTATGTGAGCGTTGTATTAAAAGTGCTGCAGGGTGAACCGCTTAATGCCAGCGATAAATTCAGCTTTGATTGTCCGCCAATTGAATCTGATGAAGATTGGAAAAAACTATTAGACAAGGTGTGGACGGAAGCTGAAAGTTTTGCCAGCTTAGTGGAAACATTACCCGAAACAAAACTTTGGGAAGATTTTTCGGATGAAAAATACGGTAACTATTACAGAAATATTCATGGCATTATTGAGCATACACACTATCACCTGGGGCAAATTGTGCTGGTAAAGAAAATTTTAATGGAAGCAGAAGCCGGAACCTGAAAGGGATGCACAAATATAGTTCCTGATATGGTGCCTCATACATTCTTTACGCTGTAAGCTGATTTGTACTCCAAAATATTTTCTCCCTGCTTTACGCCAGACTGCCGGGATGATTGATTTCAAAAACCGGGAAATAGGAATCAATCTTTTCGTTAATGTACTCATCGCAGAGCCAGGGTATATCTTCCCACAAATAAATCTTTTCGGATTCAATATCAGGAATCCACCCGTTTTTTTCGGCGAATGCCATGGCCTCCACCACTTCATTGTACGCAGCATAATGTGTATGAACATGAATATGCCTGCTGATACATTCCACAGCCCGCAGGTAAGATATTTCCATGCCCCTTTTCCATCCGCAGGTAGCAATTACAGCCTGCCTTGCAAGCGCTTTAAGTGTGGCCAGGTAAACCGGCTGTCCGATGTTTTCAATAAATATATCGATCATTTTTCCCCCGGTGAGCTGGTGCAGTTGCTGCAGAAAAATCAGTTCACTTTTTTTGTATGCTTCTTTGTATGCAGTATCCTTATGGTACTTGCCTGGCTGGTAATCAAGGTCGGCAAAACCAGCCCTGTTGAGCGGCGTAATTCCATGCTTTGCAATATTATCAAGCCTGCTTTGTGCAGAAGCAATCATAATGGTTTGAAAACCTTCCAGCTTTGCCAGTTGCAGTTCGGCCAGGCTTACCCCGCCACCCCAGCCGCATACAAAATGTTCAGCCGGGTCAACTTGCTCCATCTGCGATTTCCAGCACCGGGAAGCCACCCGCCAGTTGGACCAGGCAGAAACATACCTTGCGCTGAATGCCGCCCACTGTTTAAGCGAAAATTTTGTGTTGGCAGGTAACGGTATCATCTGGTGCTGCTGCATCAGTACCCTTTTGGCCAGCGAGCCTGATACACGGGGGGCATCATACCCTACTACGGTAACCGGGTAACCGTAAGCATCCCCTTTGGAGGTACCAAAACCCATACAAATATCACCGGCTTTAACCGTATTAACATTTGCGCCTGCCTGCATCACCCTGGCCACACAGGCATTACCAGGTACAATAAAAGGCTCCCCTCTCAGCTCACAAATATCTACGGGCCTCCGCTGGATAGCATGAATAAGATTTGCTTCCAGGCAGCCGTATAAAGGAGCCACAATTATTTCTTCCGGCCCGGGCGATTCAACTTGTACTGTTTGCAGTTTAAGGGTTCCGGGAGTAGCAGTTCCATCCCCTTTTTCCAAAATCCAGGCTTCAGATGTCATGTATCAATTTGTTTAAAAGCTGTTGGTTTAATATATCTCACTTTTTTATTTCAGCCCTAAAAGTAATATAAAAAATAATTAGGATATGTAAAAAAGTAATCATATTTTGTACCTGCAATACAAAAAATATAACAAGCTTATTTTTTGGGTTGCAACGCCATAAAACTTATTCTAAACAAAAAAACAAAAAAACATTATGAGTGATTCAACCAATTCTTACAGCACCGGTGACAAGTATTTCACCATCCTCTCCATGGTAGTTGCCAAGGCCTGGAAAGATGCCGGCTACAGAGCCAGTTTACTGCAGAATCCCGCTGCAGCCATAAAGGAAGAAGGGCTTTCCTTTCCGCCAGATGTAACATTTAAAGTACTTGAAAACACGGCCACAGTAAGGTATCTGCCGCTGAGCAGATCGCTTGACCTGGATAATGACATTAACCAGATTAAATTTCTTTTCAGTCATCTTTTTCCTTTGCCTGCCGGTGATGAAATACGCCTGGTACAAAGCACTGATACCATCCGTTACATCGTTATTCCGATGCTGCCCAAAAATGTAAGTGCCGAAACTACTTCAGAAATGGAGCTCAGTCTTTATGCCAAAGCAGATGGGGTAACCGTAACTGTTACTGATGTGGCCACTGTTCAAACTGTTGCAACCGTAAGTACAGAAGTAACCGGTGCAGAAGCAGCAGTAGAAGTAGTAGCCGTAGCTGTGGCAGTATTAACATAACCCAATTTACCGAGGAGGCCAATATGATTCAAACAAATGATTCAGGGATCATGCCGCTGCTGCATGACCTTGACAAGGTACCTGTTGAGTACATCAGGCAGGTTTCGCATATAAAAAGGGTACTGGAACGCTGGGTGTCAGATCCTGAATTTGAGCTGGCTTTCAGCAATAATCCGGTAGAGGCCATTGCATCGCTGGGTGTGGAGGTAACGCCGGAAGAGATTATCCCTTTAATAAACCGGGCGGAAGCCATTAAGCTGCGGGATGCCATTGCTGCCGGGGAGCTGGATACGTTTCCAATTGCCACCATCCGGTATAAATCTTTTATTACAGAAAAGCTTGCACACCGTACCGAAACACGCCGGGAAAGCCGCTCATCGCAACCCCGTATTGGAAAATGGAGAGACCGCCAGGTAAACCGTTGTGCCAGTGAGCTTGGCTTTTTAAAAGCCGATGCCATAGTGCATCCCCCTGTATCTTTCGAAATTTCAAAGGGCTGTACAGTAGGCTGCTGGTTTTGCGGGGTTGATGCCGCTAAGTTTGACCATAACTGGGCTTATACCCCGGAGAATGCCATTTTTTGGAAGGAAGTACTGCAGGTGGTACAGGACCTGCTGGGCGTAAGCATACGCACTGGCTTTTTATACTGGGCTACCGATCCGATGGATAATCCCGATTACGAAAAATTTCTTAAAGATTTTTATGCGGTTACCGGCGGATGCCCGCAAACTACAACTGCATTGGGCATAAAGGATCCTGAGCGTACCCGTAAGCTGCTTGATTTTACCCGGCAAATAGATTACCGCATTGACCGTTTCTCGGTACTCTCTCTTAAAATGCTGCACACCATCCATGCGTCATTTACACCGGAGGAATTATTGAGGGTAGAGTGTATCCCTCAAAACCGGGAGGCAAAAGGCAAATCGCTCAAATCAAATTCGGGCCGGGCCCGGAATCATGCCGTAAAAAAGTCAGATGAACTCAACCATGGAGGCTTTGGAGATACCATTGCCTGCGTATCTGGGTTTCTTTTTAATATGCCCGACCGGGAAGTGAAATTGGTAACGCCCTGCCAAACCAACGAACGCTGGCCGCTTGGATATTGGGTGGTTGCAAAAGCAAATTTTAATTCTGCCGACGATCTTAAAAAGGTTTTAGATGATATGGTGAGCAAATATATGAAACCCCAATTGTACCTGGAAGACCTGATTCAGTTGCGCAGAGATTTGAAGTGGGAAACGATGGAATCCGAATTTAAACTGATTTCAAAGCACCTTGCCTTTACTTTTCTTCATCATAAAAATCCTGAGTCTTTATTGAGTATGATTGAGAATGGTACTTATACAATGGAAGATATTGGCCTGCAACGGGAGCTGCAGGATGGTGTGCCGATGGCTGAAACCTTCTATTTACTTAATGAGCTTTTTTTAAAAGGGTTTCTTAATGAAGAACCTGAGCCGCAAATGGTGCAAACGATGCAAAAGGAATATGCATGAACAATAAAAAGGAACTGACTGAAAATGCTGTTTGTGACAAATACGATATTTGTCTTGTTTCTATGCCTTATGCCAGCCTTACCATACCATCGCTGGCATTGGGTTTACTCAAATCTGTTTTAACTGCCGGCGGCCTGCGGGTAAAAGTAATAAATGCCAACCTGCTTTTTGCACAGCAAACCGGTATCCGCAAATTCAATCTTATTTCTCATGAACTGCCTATGTCGCTAATGGCTGGTGAATGGAGTTTTTCAACTGCTGCCTTCCCGGCCATTAACCGAAACGACAGCAGCTATTTTGAAACCTGCCAGCACCTTGCCGCTTCTGCCAATACCGGCTATAAAAATCCGGGTGATGGGGAACGGCTTAAAACCGACCTGTTAGCAATAAGGACAGCCGCTGAATTATTTATTCCTGAATTGGCACAGCTTGTTATTGATACAGGTGCAAAAATTGTGGGTTGCACTTCCACATTTGAGCAGCACACGCCCTCATTGGCTCTGCTGCGCAGGTTAAAAACGGAGGCACCGCATATTGCCACTATGATGGGTGGTGCCAATTGCGAATCGGATATGGGGCTTGCCACACACCGCAATTTTTCCTGGGTTGATTATCTTGTTTCGGGTGAAGCTGATGCCGTAATTGTTGATCTTTGCAAAAATATTCTTGCCATGGGCAGCGATGTTCCCATTACGTTGTTGCCAAAGGGTATTCTTGGCCCGGCACACCGGTTAAATGGAATAGTTCCTTCGGCCGACAGAATCAAATTTTATCAACTGGATCAGCTTCCTCCACCCGATTTCAGCGATTATTTTACTTCATTGGAGGAATCGCCACTTGCAAAATACATCAACCCCGGTTTGCCGCTTGAAACTTCAAGGGGCTGCTGGTGGGGTGCCCTTCATCATTGTACATTCTGCGGACTGAATGGCAATGGTATGGGGTTCAGATCTAAATCGCCTGAAAAGGTATTGCAGGAAATAGAAACACTGGAAGCCCGGTACAATATTTCCAAGTTTGAAGTGGTTGACAATATCCTGGACATGTCTTACTTTAACAGCCTGCTGCCAGCACTTGCCAAAAAGGCTGAGAAGCGAAATATATTTTTTGAGGTAAAAGCCAATCTCAGCCGGGATAAAATTTCAGCATTAAAACAGGCGGGAATAAACTGGATACAACCGGGGATAGAAAACCTGCACAGCAATGTGCTTGAATTGATGGACAAAGGGGTAAAAGGCTGGCAGAATATACAGTTATTAAAATGGTGCAGGGAGTATGGCATCCGTGTATCCTGGTCAGTATTATTTAATTTTCCGGGAGAAAAGGAAGAATGGTATAGTGAAATGACGGAGTGGATTCCTTACCTTGAACACCTGCAGCCCCCATCCGGCCTCACTCCCCTCAGGTACGACCGTTTCAGCGTGTACCACAGCAAAGCAGCAGCATTTGGGTTAAACCTGTTGCCCTATTCGGCAATGAGCCATATATATGGTTTGCCATTGGAAGAACTGAACGATTTAACTTACTTTTTTGTAGATGAGGGAGCCTATGACCCGTTTGGCATTGCCGGTTCAAAAGAAGCTAAAAAGAATGAGAACCAGGTGTATATTGCGTTTGCTGTAAAGCTGAACGCCTGGAGAAAAAAATTCTGGCAGGTAAGCCCTCCCATTCTTTGTATGGAGGAAAAGGATGATGCACTTATCATTTTTGATACAAGATCCTGTTCAAAAAAATTCAGGAACAATCTTACCGGGCTGCACAGGGCAATAATGCTGGTATGTGACAACAGTCCTTCTCACCAATCACTGCTTACTGCTTTACAAAATGATGTTGCGGTTAATTTTACGGAGGATGCTTTTGCTAAAGCACTTGAAGCGTTAATTGATTGGGGCTATATACTAAAAATTGATGACCGCTACATAAACCTTGCGGTAAGGGGAGACATACCGAAACTGCCCGGCACCAAAGATTTTCCGGGTGGCAACCTTGTCAATTTACCCGAAGCCGAACCTGGCCTTGCAAAAAATAAACCCGCAAAAAAAGAACCCGGCATTACAGCCAGTAACCTGTCAGCTTCCTTCCCGTTTCCGCTGTTGCTCGACTCTGGTAAAATGCTCCCGGAATTTTCGCTGAATTACCAGGTTTATGGAACACTAAATGAAGACTGCAGCAATGCCATACTGGTTTTTCATCCTTTTACAAAAAATGCCCACCTGGCCGGCACCTATACTGATGCTGGTGCTGAAACAGGTTGGTGGGATAAATTGGTGGGGGCGGGCAAACCATTAGATACAAACCGCTTCTTTATTGTTTGTTCCAATGTACTTGGAGGCTCCGGCGGATCAACAGGTCCTGCTTCCATTAATCCTTTAACGGGCAGCCATTATGCGATGGATTTTCCCGTCATTACCATTGGAGATATGGTACATGCACAAAAATACCTGATGGAATTTTTAGGAATAGAAAAATGGGGTGGCATCATTGGTGGCTGCTTTGGTGGCGAGCAGGCACTTGAATGGATGGCCCGTTATCCGGAAGCGGTAAACAGTGCGGTAGTTATTTCAACTACACCATCCACCTCTGCACATACCATTGCCTTATCAACCGTAATGCGCAATCTTATCTGCAGCGATCCGCATTGGAATGAAGGAAATTATTATGGTAAAACATTTCCTGTAACCGGATTGACCCAATCTATCCTTTCGGCCCTTCCCATCTGGATGAGCAGGGAAGCTATGGAACTTAAATTCGGTCGCAAAAGGATAACAGATGATAAAACCCTTTTTACTTTTAACCCTGATTTTGAAGTTGAAAAATTTATGGCTGAAATGGGTGCAAAGGCCCGCAAAGAATTTGACCCCAACAGTTTACTTTATTTATCCAAAGCTGCAGAATACTTTGATATACCCTATTACTACGGAAGCCTTGAGACAGCTTTTGAGAAGGTTTCATGCCCGGTACTGTTTATCAGTTACAAAAGTGACTGGCGCTATCCACCGCAGGAAGTTGACCGGCTTCATGCAGCATTGATCAATCTTGGCAAGGAAAGCAAACACCTGGTTGTGGATCACCCTTTCGGACACGGAGCATTTGTTTTTGACCCTGCTGGCTTTTCAGAGCAGTTAACCCGGTTCTGGCAGAAAAATATTCCTGAACTTGTTGCTGTATGATTAATGTGTCTTTCAACTGAACAGCATAGTAACCATTTTGCTGCTGATTACATTCAGTAATGTATTTTGTAACCTGCACATTACAATAATTTGCCACTGAGGCACAGAAGCACTGTTAATACATTGTGCTGTACTTTAGTGATTCTCTGTGGCATATTTGGTACTGCCAAGCAGTGTTGCTATTACTCTTTATTGAAACTGAGCTACTACCCGGTTTAACCGGCACAAAAAAAGCGCCGTTAAAAACGACGCTCTTTGATCCATGTACAAGTCAGGGTTACAGTCTCATGATTTTATGAACGGTTTTGTTACTGCCTTCGCCAATGCGCAGGATGTAAGTACCCGGGGGCAGTTGTTCTATGATTATTTTATTGGTTGATTTTGTTAATGGCTGCTGCAGCATTTTTTTGCCCTGCAGGTTAAATACCCTCAGCATTTTTCCTGGTAAATAACCGGCATTGCTGCTGCTTATGTTTACAAAGCCTGCTGCCGGATTGGGAAACACCTGTACAGTTACGGGCGGCACCTGGCGGTTTGAATCTAAGGGTAATGGACCACCCTGTGCAATGGTACTGTCGCAGCCAAAAGCTGTCAGGAATTTATTGCGGAATCCTCCATTGGCAAACAGGGCTCTCATCCTGCTTTTTTGCCCGCCGGTAAACATGTTCATACAGGCATCATCGGTATAATCCATAAAGTTCATAAACATATCACCATTGGCATTGGGTGAGCAATTACTTACTCTTGGAAAAACCGGGCAGCCATAATTGTAAGACAGTTGCTTTGGGGTATCGCTAACTCCATCATCCCCGCACAATTCATCACCCCACAAATGTTTCAATCCCAGCCAATGGCCCACTTCATGTGTGGTGGTACGGCCCTTGTTAAACGGCGCCCGCAGGTTACCAATGGCGCCAAACACATCGTACATAATCACTACACCATCCTTATCAGCCGGTCCGCCTGGTGGTGTGCCGTAGCCCAGTACCCGGCCGAATATATTGCATACCCAAATATTCAGGTATTGTTTAGTATCCCAGGCATCGGCCCCACCCTGCGCCGAATACTTCATGCCATCATCGGCCATAAAGTAATCGTTGGCGGTGTATTTGTGTATAATACCGTTGGTGCTGTATCCACCCGGGGCAACCCGTGCCAGGCAGAAATTAACCCGTACATCACCCCTTGCTGTTTTAAAAACACCAGGCGTATTGCCGCTGTCGGAGTTTCTGAGCCGGTAATCGTTATTCAGTACAGCTATCTGCGATTTTACCTGCGCATCACTGATGTTTTGTGTGCTTGTTTTGTACAGTACATGCACTACTACGGGTATGTTGATTACTTCATTGGCAAAAGTATCTCTTGCTGCCAGGCTGTTTTGCAATACCTGCGTTATTTGCCTTTCCACATCGCTGTAGGCATTGGCCAATTGCGGGTTAACCTGCAACTGCCGCTGCACATAATCAGTAGTGGCACATACACGCTGCGCCTTAGCCGAAACAGTGAAAAATAATAATAACACAAAGGCAATACACCTCATTATCCTGTATTTAGTAAATAGACTGATGGTAAGTACTTTTACAAGCCCTGCACAAGTATTGGAAAACTGAGGATAATGAAATAAACGGGGATTAACCCATTGTTCCTGTTTTTAAACATGCAGGCATTTGGCCATTGGGGGGAAGGAAAATATCCGGCCAGGAACAAGTCAAATATAGGATGTTTATTGTAATCCAAAAAATATTTGCATTATTTTATCATTTATCAGCAGTAAGGTTTACTATTTTTGTGTGGTATGAAACAAAACATGGTTATAAAATATGCATTTGCTGCTGCCGTCCTCTTTTTAAGTGCCTGCAGCAATGGCGGTACTGACACTGGCGAAAACGACCTGCCTGCAACACGAGCAGTACCTGCCCCGCAGAACATCGGGTTTAAGGTTGAGAATATTTATCCGCATGATACCAGCGCTTTTCCCGATGGGCTGCTACTGGTGGATGGTAAATTGTACGAAGGCACGGGAGACTATGCCAACTCTGCTTTGCAAATAACCGACATAAAAACAGGCAAAGTACTGCAGCAGCACAAAATGGGTAGCGCACAAATTTTTGGCGAAGGCATACAGGTGTTTAAAGATAAGATCTATCAACTCACCTATCAAAACCATTTGGTATATGTGTATGACAAAAAAGACATTACAAAACCTATTAAAACCATGGAATGGCCAAGCGAGGGCTGGGGTATGACGAATGATGGCAGCAGCCTGATTGTGAGTGATGGCACTACTTATATTTATTACGTAAACCCGGCCGATTTTAAGGTACACAAATCCATACAGGTGCTTGATAACAATGGCCCGGTTGAGGATATTAACGAACTGGAATACATTGATGGCTTTATTTATGCCAATGTTTTTACCAAAGATATTATACTCAAAATAAATCCGGCCAATGGCCATGTGGTGGGCGTAATGAACTTTGCCGGCCTTTTACAGCAATATGCCGCTAAAGAAATTGCCAC
>JANMDL010000622.1:0-21545 GCA_031376295.1 Chitinophagales bacterium | reverse complement strand
GATATGCTGTGTATGGTACCAGAACTGTGCAAACAAATGCAGCGGCGCCACAATGGCAATAACCGATTCGGGTACACCCACCAGTGCAGCAGGTATGAGTAAAAAAGTAAAAGGATTGGCAATGGTGGAAATGCTCTGCCGCAGCGCACAGGCAAGGTTAAACTCCTCGCTGCTGTGGTGAATAATATGATAATTCCAGAAAAAATTTACATGGTGGCTCCAGCGGTGCATCCAGTATCCTGCAAAATCAAGCACAACAAAAGCTACCACAAACATCCATACTTTTGATTCGATGTGAAATATGGCCACCCGGTTAACAAACCAGGCATAAGCCAGTATGGTGATACTAAGCCCAAGTACTTCTTTTGTAACATTGGTGATGCCGCTGCTCAGGCTGCTGATCATATCCATGTTATGCACAGTATCTTTCCCCTTCCTCCAGCCGTACCATTTTTCAAACAGTACAAAAAACAGGAAGAAAGGCATGGCAATCAATATTATTTTACCGTAGGTTTCCATTTGAGATTATATTAGGTTAACAAAAATAATTAATATCACTGATAAAGGGGATACCCATTTAATGTGAATAAAACTGTTGTATTTTAGCTTTTTCAATACCATTTCGCCGTAATTCTACGGTTAAATAACACATTTTCACAAAAAATGTTGCAACATTAATACCGGAAATTTATGATACATACATTTAACTGCATAGATGCCCATACCTGTGGAAATCCGGTAAGGCTTGTTAAAACAGGTGGCCCGGTATTGCAGGGCAGCAACATGAGCGAAAAGCGCCAGCATTTTCTGTGGGAACACGACTGGATACGCACAGGATTGATGTTTGAACCCCGGGGGCACGACATGATGAGCGGCAGCATTCTCTATCCACCACACGACCCCGAAAATGATGTGGCAGTATTGTTTATTGAAACCAGTGGTTGCCTGCCCATGTGCGGCCACGGCACTATTGGTACCATTACCATTGCTATTGAAGAAGGATTGATTATACCCAAAACACCTAGCATCATCCGCATGGAAGCACCCGCCGGGCTCATACACATTACGTACACACAGGAAGGCCATAAGGTAAAATCGGTAAAACTTACCAATGTAGCTTCCTTTCTGCATTCAGAAAATCTGGCCGTTGAATGCCCCGGCCTGGGTATGCTGCAGGTGGATGTAAGTTATGGTGGTAATTTTTATGCCATTGTAGATGTGCAGCCTAACTTTGCCGGGCTGGAACATTATACAGCCATGCAGTTGATTACATGGGCAAAGGAACTACGCAGTAATATCAATAAACAATACACTTTCATACACCCCGAAAATGCAACGATAAAAGGCTGTAGTCATATTTTATGGACAGGTGCTGTACTGGATGCAGGCTCTACTGCCCGCAATGCTGTTTTTTACGGCGACAAAGCCATCGACAGAAGCCCCTGCGGCACAGGCACATCTGCCCGTATGGCACAATGGTACGCAAAAGGCAAACTCAAAAAAGGCGACCTCTTTATCCACGAAAGTATTATTGGCAGCAAATTTACCGGGCGTATTGAAGAAGAAGGCAAGCTGCATGGCAAACCCTGCATCAGGCCATCAATAGAAGGCTGGGCAAAAATTTATGGGCATAATACCATTACCATTGACACAGATGATGATCCCTATGCAATGGGTTTCCAGGTAATATAAAAAAGCGATGCCCTTTTTGCCCGTTTTTTTTATTTTATGATTGGTTTCTGACTATTCCCGGAGTTGAAAATGCAGTACTTCCTGTAAAAAAATCATGCTTTTCACTGGCAAAAAAATTGACCGGAATTGCCCGGTCATTCTTTTGCTTTTATATTAATATTATCTCAGCAGTACAGCATATCCTTTTTTGCGGATGGCCTGTGCTTTGTAAGTGATGCCCTCTGCCACCCACACATAGGTATCTGCCTGTTGTGGCTTTCCTGCAAAAGTGCCATCCCATCCCTTATTTTTTTCGGCAGTGCTAAACATCAGTTGCCCCCAGCGGTTATATACCCTGAAGTAAGTAAGATCCTTCATGCCCAGCAGTATGGGCCTCAGTACATCATTTTTGCCATCCCTGTCGGGCGTAAAGGCGGTGGGTACATACATGCTTGGATCTACTTTGTACAGTTTTATTTTTATACTGTCCCTGCCTTCGCAGCCTGCCAATGTTTTTACTAAAAGTGCGTATTCAATATCATCCTGTGGCAGCGATACCGGGTTACGTACAATGGTACTGGTAAGCCATGTACCCGGGCTCCACAGGTAAATATCACCACCGGTGCCATTAAGCAACAATGGCTCCCCTTCCACTACGCTGGTATCCCTGGGGCCTGCATCGGCAATTACTTTGGGGTACACCCTTACCCAAACGGTATCTTTTGATGGTTTGGGACAACCAAGCGTATCGGTTACTGTAACGATATACCTGATATTGGCACTGGGAGCATTTACAACAGGGTTGGGTATATTGGTGGCACTTAACCATGTAGCCGGACTCCAGGCATAGCTGGTGCCACCACTGGCATACAGTTGTGCATTGGTACCCAGGCAAACCGTAGTATCAGGGTTACCTTTTGCCGCAGGGTAGTTAACCACTGTGATATTTACAGAATCAGTTGTTTGGCATTTGCCGATATTACCCGTAACATAATACTTTGTGGTGGCAAGGGGGGTGGCAAAGGGGCTTTTAACATCATCCCTGTCTAAATAAGTGGCCGGTGTCCATTTGTAACTCAGTGCATCACTAAAGGTGTTGATGTTAAAGCCATCTGTTTTGCAAAGCGTGGTATCGTTACCGGCATCCAGTGTTACAAAAAGTTTTACATCCACAAAAACCGAATCTTTGGTTACACAACCAAATGCATCAGTAAGGGTGGTGTAGTATTTTGTAGGTACATCAGGACTCACCAGAGGGCTTGGGCCGCTAAGGCTGTTGATATTGTAATTGGGTGTCCAGGTAAAATTACCCGTACCCGTAGTGGTCAATTGTAAGGTATCAATAGAGCAAATCAATGTATCATTAATCAAAGTCATTACCGGCAGCGCCCTTACCGTAACCATCACACTATCCACCCTGCGCCTGGTACAGCCGTTTACACCCGCCGACACAGTGTAAGTAGTTGTAACAGTGGGGTTGGCAAGCGGGTTGGGTATATTGGTGGCACTAAGGCCGGTAGCTGGTGACCATATAAAATTATTGCCCCCGCTTGCATTGAGCGTTACACCGCCCGAGCCAGTACAAAAAGCAGTATCGGGCCCTGCAACCGGCACTGCCAGTGGAGTTACCACAATATTTTTATTGGCCGTAGCTACACAGTTGTTGCCCCAGCGAGCCGTAAGCGTATAGTTGGTGGTGCTAGCAGGAAACACCCTAGTGTTTTGTGCCGTGGGAGACTCCAGCGATGGCACATTGCTCCACTGCCAGGTAACCGGGCTGTGGTTGGCTGAGCCGTTGAGCATGGCGGTATCTTCTTCGCAAATATTGGCCGGGCCGGTAATATTTGCCACCAGGTCATTTACCGGGTTTACGGTTACGGAGTCTTTTGAAATACAGCCATTATTGTTGAGTGTAACATAATATTTAGTGGGCGAAGGCGGGAAAACCAAGGGCGTACCCGTACCGGCACCGAGTATAAAACTGTTGGGTGTCCAGTTAAAATTACCCGTACCGCTGGCATTCAGTTGCAGGGTATCGAGGCCGCAGTATGTACTGTCACGAAAAAGCATATTAATGGGTGGTGGGGGAAGGATAACTACGTCTTTGTACACCGTATCAATACAGCCCCTGTCGCTGGAAACAATAAACTCCACATTGTAAGTACCTGCCAGCGGGTAAGTGTACTGCGGGTTTCTAATCCTGCTGGTATCGGCCAAAGTTGCCGGGTCGCCAAAATTCCAACGCCAGGCATTGGCGGGCGTATAGATGGATCTTGTGGTATCAGTAAATTGCAGCGGCACACCAATACATTGCGGCTGGCCCACGGTAAAGCCGGGGAAGAAGCCGGGGTATACGCCAACTGTTCTATAAACAGAATCAGCACATCCCTGGCCCCTGTTGATAACAAATTTAATAATGTAGACTCCAGTATCAGGGAAAACATAAACAGGATTATCAATATTTGATGTGTCGGCCAATGTATTAGGGTCGCCAAAATCCCAAAACACTGAATTTGCTCCTGTGCTGGTATGGCTGAACTGTACATTAAACCCATCGCATGTAACAAAACTGGGATTAGGATTAGCCCTGATGGGAACACAATCTGCCACCCTCAGATGCAATTCTTTTCTTGCCTCGGCCATAAAAACACCATTTCTGTATTCAAACACACAAACAGAAACTACATATTCACCTGATGCAGGAGCTATGCCACTAACAACACCAGTTGCAGGATTAATTGTGACACCTGGGCCAAGTGGCTGGGAACCTGAAAAACCACCCGTGTAGGAGACACTTGAGTATGGTGGTGCACTTGCCTGGTTAACTACAGGAACAGCCTGACTACCACCATTAAGGGCGTTACAGAAAAAGTATCTTAGAGAATCGCCATCGGAATCAACAGCGCCAAAATTAACAGAGAATTGATTGTTAGCACACACGATAGCCGTATCGTTCAGGTTAAATTTAGGACTGGAATTTTGTTCAGCATTTATGCCGCCTGCTGTTCCCGGAATCTTGATAGTAAAAGTGGCACCTGAATTATTAGAAGGTGTCTGAATATTTGATAGGCCAATAATACGGCAGCATCTTTGCCAGGATACTACATAGCCTGAAAGCGATGATGCTAGTTCTACCGTAGTTTCATATGTTAAAATTTTATAACAAATAGAGGGGATATTAGCTATGCAGGGGTTACAACTAACTGCAGTGCAGTTCTGTACATTTACATTTGAAGATATGCCAACTGAAACATTTTGCAGAAAACTGTTGTTTGAGGCATTAAAAAAAGTGAAGTTAATCGGGTCATCTAGCTGGCCAGTACCTGGATTACAGATAATGTATAATTTTAATACAATTTTATACCGGAGTTTTGAAGGATCAGATATGCCAGGGCCAAGATATTCATAGTACATCCACCCGCCTTTTGTATGGGATGCGAAAGTGCTTAGTAAAGAAAAACTGAGTATCAGAGAAAGTATAAATTTCTTCATTTCGTTAAATTGAACAAAAACCAGACCTAAAAATACGGAAAAATGCTGTCTGGGCGAAAAAAAGCCCTCCGCAGAGGTGCGAAATGCTTTTAGGCTGAAATTGATTGATTTTTAGCGCTTTATGATCAATTTTTGATTTTCTATACCTTTTTGGGTGGTAATCTGGCAATTGTAGATGCCGGGTTGCAAATTTGAGGGGCTCTTTTTTTTGAATGTAACTGGGCATAATGCAGTGGGCAGGGCCTCAATAATCATCATCTCATAAGCAAATCATCTCATCAGCACATTATTCAATCAACCCCTATCTTTGCACCTAAAAACAATCCTCTTGTTACAGATAAAATCATTCGTTTTCAGCCCCATACAGGAAAATACATACGTTATTTACAATGAGCAAAAGCAATGTGCCATTATTGACCCCGGCTGTTACGACGATGCCGAAAGAGACCAATTGTCGGCTTTTATTGAGGCAAATGGACTGCAACCGGTACTGCTCATCAACACACATTGCCATTTGGATCATGTATTTGGCAATAAATATGTGGCAGAAAAATACGGGCTTACCCTGCATATTCATCCCAACGAAAAATTAGTACTCAGCTTTGCCCCAACAGCCGGGCTGATGTACAATATGCCTTTTGATAATTACACCGGCGAATTGAATTACCTGAACGAAAATGACACAGTAAAACTGGGTGATGATGAACTGAAAGTATTGTTTACACCCGGCCACAGCCCCGGCAGCATCAGCTTTTACTGTGCTGCACAGCAGTTTGTTATCAGCGGCGATGTGCTTTTCCAAAACAGCATTGGCCGTACCGACCTGCCGGGTGGCGATACAGATACACTTATCAAAAGCATTAAAGAAAAATTATTTACGTTGCCTGATGAAGTGACCGTTTACAGCGGCCATGGCCCTGCTACTACTATTGGAAGGGAGAAGAGAGGGAACCCTTATGTTAGTTGATAGTTGATAGTGGAGAGTGGAGAGTGGAGAGTGGAGAGTGGAGAGTGGAGAGTGGAGAGTGGAGAGTTTGATTTCAGGTTCAACCTTCAATGTTGCTGCCTGCGTTCAACGCCCAACGGTCAACGAACTTTGAACTTTCTAACTTTAAACCTTCTTTTCCATACAAAGCTCCACCAGCAACCCATTGGTGCCTTTGGGATGCAGAAAGCAGACTAATTTGTTATCGGCTCCGGGTTTTGGTTTTTCACTAAGCAGCACAAATCCTTCCGCCTGCAGGCGCTTCATTTCGGCTTCAATATCAGCTACTTCAAAGGCAATATGGTGTATGCCTTCGCCCTTTTTTTCGATGTAGCGGGCAATCACCCCATCTGCAGCGGTGCTTTCCACCAGTTCAATCTTGGTGTCGCCTTTTTTAAAAAAAGCTGTGTTCACCTGCTCGCTTTCCACGCCCTCGGTTTTGTAACAGGCCGTATTCAGTAATTTTTCAAAAAGAGGGATGGAAACTGCCAATTCCTTTACCGCAATTCCTATATGTTCAATTGTAAGCATACGTTTTTTTGTAAAAATAGGCAGAAAGGGCAATTTCCAGCCATTATTGGTGTAACCGGGTGCTGGCTGTATCTTTATATTATATTGCATTTACGAATTTGGTAAAACAATCCATTGCCCAAACCCCTTTAAACCTTTTGTAGTAAATTTGCGTTATACTGACAGTAAAAACTTAATATAAATGCTCAATTTACCTGTTTATTTAGACAACAATGCTACAACTCCCTGCGACCCGCGGGTGGTGGAAACGATGTTGCCCTTTTTTACCAATCATTTTGGCAATGCTGCCAGCCGCAACCATCCTTTTGGCTGGGAAGCGGAGGAAGCTGTTGATTATGCCCGTGAGCAGATAGCAAAGCTGATTGGAGCTGATCCTAAAGAAATTATCCTTACATCCGGCGCTACTGAAGCCGATAACCTGGGTATAAAAGGTGTATACGAAATGTATGCTGCCAAAGGTAACCACATTATTACCGCTACTACTGAACACAAAGCGGTGCTGGATACCTGCAAGCATATTGAAAAACTGGGAGGCGAGGTTACTTACCTGCAGGTAAAGCCTGATGGTTTAGTTGACCTGAAAGAACTGGAAGCTGCTATAAGGCCAACGACTATATTGGTTGCTATAATGTATGCCAATAATGAAATTGGCGTGGTGCAGCCGGTTAGGGAAATAAGCGCTATTGCCAAAAAACATGGGGTGCTGTTTTTTACCGATGCCGTGCAGGCTGTGGGTAAAATACCGGTGGATGTAAATAAAGATGGTATTGACCTGATGGCTTTTACAGCACATAAAATGTATGGCCCTAAAGGTGTGGGCGCATTATATGTACGCAGGAAAAACCCCAGGGTAAAAGTTACCGCACAGATGGATGGTGGTGGCCACGAAAGGGGCATGCGCAGTGGCACTTTAAACGTGCCGGGTATTGTGGGTTTTGGTAAGGCCTGCGAATTGTGCCGCTTAGAAATGGAAGAAGATACCAAACGCATCAGCAAAATGCGTGACAGGCTTGAATCGCAATTGCTGCAATTAGAAGAGGCTTATGTAAACGGAAGTACCGAACACAGGCTGCCGCATGTAAGCAATATCTCCTTTAAGCATGTAGAAGGTGAAGGGCTGCTGATGGGCTTTAATAAAAATATTGCATTGAGTTCAGGTTCGGCCTGTACATCTGCCTCGCTGGAACCATCGTATGTATTAAAGGCGCTGGGGCTTGGTGATGATCTGGCTCATTCTTCTCTCCGCTTTGGCCTTGGCCGCTTTACTACTGATGAGCAGATTGATTACACCGTTAAATCTATCAGCGATACGGTATTGAAATTAAGGGAAATGAGTCCGCTTTGGGAAATGTACAAGGAAGGAATTGATTTGAACAGTATTGAGTGGGCACACCATTAAACAATGTGCTGATGGGATAATTAGCTGATGTGCTGATGGTTTTAGGTTTGAATGTACATTGGATTATCGCAGCAGACTACAGGTTGGAAGAAAATAATAAAGTAACAAGTATAAAAAATTAGCATATTAGCTAATTACCACATTATAAAATTAATCACATGGCATACTCAGAAAAAGTAATAGACCACTACCAGAACCCTAAGAATGTAGGCACGCTGGACAAAGCGCAGAAAAACGTTGGTACGGGCTTGGTGGGTGCACCGGAGTGCGGCGACGTAATGCGCCTGCAGATAGAAGTTGACCAGGCTACCGGTATGATTACCGATGCAAAATTTAAAACCTTTGGTTGCGGATCTGCCATTGCTTCTTCTTCTTTAGCTACAGAGTGGCTGAAGGGTAAGAGCGTGGATGAGGCACTGACCATTGACAATATGGACATTGTGGAGGAATTGAATCTTCCCCCGGTAAAAATTCACTGCTCGGTACTGGCAGAAGACGCTATTAAAGCAGCCATTAACGACTACCGTGTTAAAAACAACATGGAAGCCATTAAGTTTGAAGAAAGCGCAGTACATTAATTGGCGTAAAGAAGGCAGTACAATATGACAGCAACAGATAACAGTATTTACGTAAGCGAAAAAGCAAAAACCAAAGTGTTAAAGCTGATGGAAGATGCGGGTGTGGCAACAGACCCGGCTTACTTTTTGCGTGTGGGTGTGGTTGGCGGCGGTTGCAGCGGCCTGAGTTATAAGCTTGATTTTGACAATGAGGTAAAACCAATGGACCAGGTTTTTGAGGATAACGGCATTAAAGTTGTAACTGACCTGAAGAGTTTTTTGTACCTGGTGAATACCGAGCTTAATTTCAGTGATGGATTGAATGGCAAAGGGTTTTATTTTGATAACCCCAATGCCAGCAGGAGTTGCGGTTGTGGTGAGAGTTTTGCAGTGTAAATAATGGTGCAAAAAGGCCTTTAATGATGCCCAAAGGTATTCCGGCGAAAGGATTGATTATCATTTCATTTCCACTGGAAATAAAATGATAACAGAACATAGTTCGCAACAATGATAAGCAGAGATGTAATGCCGGTATCAAAAAAATAGTTTTCTTAAAAATAATAAGCCCCGCAGTTTTTACATTGCGGGGCTTTTTTATATGGTACTATGATGTGGCTTATTGCAGTTTAGCCAGCCAGAATGATGCATTCATAAACAGTGGGATATGGCTGAAGGTAAACCATCCGTTAAACAGGTTGTTGCCCGGTGCCCCGGTGCCATCATCAATGGGTGAACTATCGCCCACTACAAACACACGGCCGGTGCCATACGTTGAAGAAGCTGCCATCAGGTTGGTATTGGTTTGCGAAGCGCTGCTTTTCCAAATGAGGCCCTGTACATTGGCATTGGCTGCAGGATTAATGGTGATGGAGGCTCCATTGTGAAAATCGAGCTGTGTTACATTGCCCTGGCTGCCGTTTAAAATAACATTGCTGCTGCTGCCGGTAAGCACATTCGGTGTAAGCTGCGAAAAATTTGTGAGGTCAATGCTGAAACCAAAGGGATTGTTTTGAACTGTATTGTTGTTCATCAGGTCGTTCCAGATGGCAGGTGAATCCCAGCCATCATTGTTGCGGTCGGAAATGGTATGGTCGCTTACCATAAACAAACCGCCACCATTGCTCACAAAGCTGAGTAAGGCTACTTTTTCAGCAGCAGTAAAACGGATATTGGGTTCGTTTACTACAAATACATGGTAGTTGGAAAGATCCTGCGGGTTGGCAGCATTACCATAAGTGATGGTGCCGGTTGATGGCAAAGTTTCAACCGAATGCCCTTTTTTAACCAGTGCAATACCCCAGGCAGAGATGGCGCCAGTCCAGTATGTTTCCGGTGTGCTGACAGTGATGGTGTTTTGCAGCGGGGTAGGTATACGTTGCGGTATGCTGTTGTCTTCATCAATTACCCAGTCGGCATTGCCTGCTGTTTCGGCCTTGGTAGCATCAAACAGGAATTTTTTAGCACCACCTGTTATGCCATTAATGGTAAAAGCGGTAGCTGCGCTTGTGCCACCACCGGGAGCTGGGGTAAATACGGTGATGCTTGCACTGCCTGCTGCTGCAATATTGGCGGCGGGTACAGTTGCAGTAAGTTGTGTGCTGCTTACAAAAGAAGTAGTAAGTGCGCTGCCATTCCAGTTGATGGTGCTGCCGCTTACAAAGTTGGTACCCAATGCAGTGAGTATAAAGGCTGTGCCGCCTGCATTGGCGCTGTTGGGGCTGATGCTGCTCAATGCCGGTGCCGGGTTGCTGGCCGAATAATCGTTGATGCTGATATCATCAAAATTAATGCGGTTGGTACCAGCATCGGTTTTGCGAACTTCGAAGCGGATGGTGCCGGCAATATTAACGGTAAAACTTGCTGTGACCAGGGTTGTAGTAGTGGTGCTTAGGCTTGCGCCGGTTTGTGTGTAGCTGGCGCCCCCATTTGTACTGTACCAAAGGCTCCAGGTACCCGTGCCATCGGTGCCGTATTTGGCGTGTTTAATGGTAACGGTACCGGCGCCGGTTGTGCGGTCAAACTTCATGGTGAGTTTGCCACTGTTGCGCACCCTGGCGCTTTGCAGGCCGGCTTTTCTGTCGGTGGCAGTATTGCCAATAAGGGCATCATTCAGGTTCCATACCCCGGTGGTAAGCGTTACGTCTGCTGCTGCATAACTGGCTTTGGTACCGGTTTCAAAATCTTCCGGCAATACGGCTGCTGCGGCATTAATGGCAGGCGAACCGCTTTTCAAAACCGCTGTAGTGGTTTCTGTAGATAAATCAGTGCCCGCCTTTTTGCAGGAGAAAGCCGAAAGCAAAAAAGCGGCCGTCAGCATCATTTTGGTTGTAGTCATTGTTGATAGTTTTTTCAAATGTAGGCATGCAGCATTAAACAATTGTTGCGTTTTTATAAACAAAGTGTGGAAACTGGTGTTTAAGAATACTTATGTGGATAAAATTCATCGTTTCGCTGCTCGTTCCGCTTGCTGTTGGTGGTATTGCCGGTTGGTTAACGGTACCTGAAATAGCAGGCTGGTATGCAGGGCTCAACAAGCCCTCCTTTAACCCGCCCAACTATTTATTTGGCCCGGTATGGACTACTTTGTATGCAATGATGGGTATTGCCTTTTTCTTGATCTGGAAAGCAGATGCAAATGCAGGGTTAAAGAAAACTGCCATGATACTTTTTGCTGTGCAACTGGTGCTTAATTTCTTCTGGAGCCTTATCTTTTTTAATGCACACCAGGTTGGCTGGGCGCTGGTTGAAATTATTGTGATGTGGCTGTTTATACTGCTCACTATCTTTTCATTTGGTAAAATATCTTCGCTGGCTGCCTGGCTGCTGGTGCCTTATATCTGCTGGGTGAGCTTTGCTACCTTGCTGAATGCTGCACTGTGGAAACTGAACTGATTTTTAATGTGCAAATATGCCAATGTGCCAAGTTGAAACTTTAACAAAGACGAATGAGGCAACCGCCAAATAACTTTGAACTTGTCAACTAATTAACTTTGAGCTGTCCTCTGTGTACTATCAACTTTCCTGCGCTCATCGGTCAATGCCCAACGGTCATCGTACTCTCAACTAAAGTTCCTAAACCCCTTTCTGTGTTGTCCGCTTTTTCGCCTCAGTAGTAAGGGCAAAGCTTTCACGCCGGGTAATGGTTTTGATAAACTCCACTTTCCTGAATCGTAATGCACTCCAGTCTTCATCAATGGCTACCATCCTTACGGGTTCAAAATTGTATTGTGCAACAACTGACCAGCCGGTATCACGGTTAAAATCGCATTTGTATTTTTTTGAGCTCATTTTGGGGTAGCAGAACCACAGTACTGTATCTCCTTTTAATTTGCCATTTGCCTCTTTTATAAAACTGTCAATTTCCTTTTGTGTGGTGGCAAAGCAAAGTGCAAAATCAGTTTCTTTTACCTTTTTCAGAGTTTTGAAGATGCTTGCTTCACTTTCCATGGCCTGCAGTTCTGCTTCAAAAGAGGCAGGGGCATTGATGGCAACAATTGTTTTGTGATCCTTAAAGTTCAGTTTTTTAAATAGCGGGGTCATGTTGTTTTCTATTGATTTGTCCACACAGTTTTTTGGTAGTATTTATATTTATCGTAAAGTACAACTAAGTCTCCTTTCCTGTTCACCCTGTAAATTTGTTTGCGCCATTCAGGGATCGGGTCGGCCCCTGTTTTTTGAAAATAATGGGTGATGACTATGATGCTGTCATTGCGTATTTCATATCTTCCCCTGTTCCAGAACAAATTATTGCAATCTCCTCCTTCATCCTGGTATTCGTAATATTTCAATACATTTTTTTTGGTGTTTTTGTATATCCGGTACAGTGTGCGGATTTTATCAAAGCTGCCCCATTCGTTTTTTACTTTTTTTGATAGAAAAATAAATTGATGCCCGTTTATGGCAAAGGATTTTTTTTGCCCGTAGGTATGGCTGCTAAGGAAGATGAGTATGATGAGAAGCCTGAGCATTTTTATTTTGTGTTGCATTATCTGGCAACAGTTTTGGGTAAAGATAATATTTTGCGGTAAATTTTTCAGGCAGCAAGGATTTCTTAACAATTTCCCGAATGGCCAGCCGGAACTTATGGGCAATCATTAATGTTCCGTCAGTCCTGATTTTTTTTCTCAGCGTCTGCAGGTTCATCAGTACGCAGGACTGGCACTGATAGTTGCTGCGCAATGGCTTCTAAATGCAAAAGCCGGGTTATAAAAAAGTTATGGGAGAATCATTTCATTTCTTTCAATACCCGGTAAACCCCATCAATCACCAACCCCATTTTTGGGATATTCAAATTGGATAAAACATCCCCGCTTTTGTGATAGTTAGTATTTCTATTAAATGCAGTATTTGTTATCATCAGGGCGCTGTATCCAAATTGCCAGTAATTACGATGGTCTGACAAACCCAGGCCGCCAAAAAATGAAGGGGCTTTAAATGATTTTGTCAAAATTGAATTATTTTCAAATGCTAATGTCTTAAATTGCTTGCAAAAAGCGCCACTTATCGATTTTTGAACAATGGTTATATAATTTCCTTTACTGCCATAAAACCATTTCAAAAAGCCAACAGGATAGTCCTGCGAATTTTCTTCATCTGAATAATATCCGATCATCTCAAGACTTACCATGCCTTTTACCGGTATTTTCGCCTCATACAATGACCTGGCGTGTACATAGCTTCCCATTTTTTCTGTTGCAAAAAATGGGGGTTCTTCCAATGTATATGCAACCAGGTCAATCCTGTATTTTAAATCATTGTTTTTGAGCAGCCGGGCAAGTTCAAGTATACCAGCAACCCCGCTGGCATTATCATCAGCGCCATCCTGTTCGCCACAAACATCATAGTGGGCACCAACAATAAGTCTTTCACCTTCCTCAGGACCAAAAGATGAAATGATGTTGCTGTAGGATTTGTTTCCTGCCTCAAAGTGCTGTACTGTTACCCGGTTTGTGTATTTCAGAAATTCCTGTTTTATATATCCGGCAACACTATCAAGCACCTCCACATTCTGGTAATTCCTTTTTTTGGGCGTATTAATGATCGCTTCTAAATTCCTGCCGATGTTACTGGTGTCTGCAAGAGGGGGTAGATTTTTGGGCTCAGAAGTTGCCGGATAGTTTTGTAAAAACATAATTCCGGCTAAAAGTATGATGATAACAAGCGTATATTTTATTCCTTTTTTCAATTAGTACAGGTTTGTAATAGTGGCTAACAATAGTTTGTCAAAAATCTTCTTCCAATCAAATATACGCAACATCTGAATGGCTTTTTAACGGTGTGCCGGGTTTTTGCAGGTTTTATACCTGTGTACATAGCCACACTTTTAAAGCACAAGGCGTATATCGCAAAAGCAGCCATGGCACACACTCTAAAGCTTGCAGGACAAGTTGCTCCAAAATAAACACTTTATTTTTTTTGGCAATATGATAAGCAGCCCATATCTTTAGCTAGAAATGTAATTTCAGAATGCACTTTTTTAGCAGATAACCGTGTGATTCAAGCTTTCTGGAGATAACAACTATAAAATATTCCCTGCACCGCAAATAAGGTTTTTCACTTTACTCACACCCTTAAGAGCTAGTAATTGTTTTTTTTGAATGTGACAAATTAGTCTGCATAGTCATAATAGTATGTTGTGCAACTTAGTTTAACCACTACAGGTAAATTGGTTGCAGGTGATGATTTGTAAATTTTAATAATTGAGTTTACTCCTTAATTGTCTCTTACAAAAAAGGACGCAGACTGTACGATACACAGTGCCGGGAAGCAAACACAGCCGGTGAGCCAGCAATGGCCGCAAACTGGAAACCGTTGAACTTTGAACCTATGGCGTTAGAAAAGGTTCATAAATAAAAACATTAACATAAAATGAAAAGAAAGTATGCATTAATCCTGGCAGTAATAGTAGCTGTCAGCGCCATGGCTTTTCGGCCCAACACGCATGTGACAACCAATGCAGATGTTATCCGTATTAAAGAAGCCAAATCAATCGCATCGCCTGGCCATGCTGCAAAGTACGCTGATGCTAATGCAAAAGTTACTCCGCTGCTGG
The DNA here is from genome assembly GCA_031376295.1 of Chitinophagales bacterium. GTDB lineage: Bacteria > Bacteroidota > Bacteroidia > Chitinophagales > Chitinophagaceae > Ferruginibacter. The sequence continues at coordinate 6,858 of JANMDL010000622.1, read as the reverse complement.
TTGCAGCCCTACAGGTTGACACTAAAGTATTGGTTATTACTGCTGTTGCTGCACTGACAAGATTGATTGAGCAGGAACCTTCTGCAAATGTACTCAATAAGTACAGGGCGATTCTGCAGGACATTGATATGCGGAGTCTTGATAAAAATAAATAAATTCAGCCCGGGTACAGCCTTCCGGTAACTTTTACCGGAAGGCTGTATTTTTAATAGAACTGTATGAAACTGATTGTTTATAAAATATGTTTCCTGGCATTTATCATTTACTGGGTAATCACTTTTTTCTTTGTATTTCCTAAAAATCCGCTGAATGTTTCAGTCACTAGTGGCAAAGAATTCTTTCATGCCAACTTTTTTCAAACCTGGGGCTTTTTTGCACCGCCGCCCAATTTTAATGAGCGGATATATCTTGTAACAACAGACAAGAAAGATAGCTCAGTGAGTATTTCGGAGTTTCTTGAGCCTATATTTGCAGGTAAACACAACAAAGCCCCCTTTAATAGCTATCACCAAGCAATGGATTATATTATGGCCTCATCGCTAGCAGGTATTGAGTCCAATGTGCGTATGTTATACAATATAATGAATTACGAAAAGGAATTTGCAGGGAAAACCGTCACAGACAGCCTTGCAAAGGATTCTATTATAAAAACAATTGAGCAGTCATCTGATTTTAAAACCCTTGTGAACTATGGCAGGAAAAGCCTGCTGGAAAAAAAAATTGACCCTGCCTCTGTTAATTTCCGGATTAAAATTGTAAGGAGTATCGCTCCGCAGTTTGTCGATCGTTTCAAAAAGAAAATGCTTGAAGAAGAAATAACTTTTGCCAGCCATACACTCAATTTTTAGTTATGCGTAAATTGGATTGCTATATTCAATCAATCACAAGTAAAAATAATTACAGTTTTTACCTTAGTCTTGCAAGAGTATTTGCAGCTTTAATGCTGCTGAAAAAATTGATGCTGCAATGGAAATTGATACCATTACTGTATATGGGTTCGGATTTTTTTGAACCGGTTAATAAGGAAATAACAGGGTTCTTTATCAGGTTTGATTCTTACCTTATCAGGGATAATATCCACATTTTCCTGGGAATTTTTGTTCTTTTCCTTTTCCTTTTACTATTTGGATTGGGGAGGAATTTTACAGCACTTATTATCTATTTTTTATATGATATATTAATGAAGCTATGCCCGCAGATTCTTAACGGCGGGGATAATTTTTTCAAATTCATTTTACTGTATCTCGTATTTGCCGACAGCTTTCAATACTTTTCACTGGAAAAATATAAAGAGAACCAGTTTGCCGGCCCCAGGAATTTTTTATCGAATCTTGCCGGATTGTGTGTGTGTATTCATTTGTGTTTCATTTATTTTATAAGCGGTATACATAAGCTGCATGCCGACCTTTGGTTTAATGGGGTGGCTACCTATTATATTTTTGGCTCAGACAGATTTAATGGCACGCCTTTTAATGCCGCCCTGTCTAAAAATACAGTTTTTGTAGTGTTTTCAACCTACGGCACAATATTAATCGAACTGTTTTACCCTGTATTAGTCTGGGTAAAAAAATTCACCAAAGTTATGGTTGTACTGGCTGCGATGCTTCATTTTGGCATAGCCTTGTTTATGATGTTGTATGATTTTCAAGCAGTCTTCATTTTTGCCCAGGGTTTCTTTTTTACCAACGAGCAGTGGCTTCGCCAGTACGGACGGGTTATGGCTTTTTCTAACCGGGTCAGGCAAAAATTTAAAGGTAAGCTTGCTGTGGCAGCGTAGAACTTTCTGCTTTGCCGGGCTTTCATCCCGGTACACATGAAGCACAGGGGCGGATATCGCAAAAGCAAGGTTCTTGGCCAATGTACTAAGTCTTACAGGAGAAGTTACTCCAGAATAAGCGCTGTCATCAGTTTGTTGTTTTCAACCTGTATTTTTCTGGTTTTGTATTTGTCCTTTCAATAATTTCCCTGGCTTCAAGATCAAGTTTAACTGTTTCTCCGTACCACTGAACACCACCTTCAAATGTATCTTTTACATTGGCATAAAGTTTTTCCATAAGCTCTGTATGAGTTAACTCCGCTTTGGAAAGTATTTTCAAAATATGCTTCTTAATTTCGTTGTATTTATTCAGCGAAATTCGCTTATTTGTTTTCCCGGGCTGAGGATGTAATGTCTGAATTTGTTCTTCTTTCATGTGAGTCAATTTTATTTAGTTAAGTTCACTTCACTTATTGTCAGTTGTCCCGCCCGCAAAACTACCGGCACTAACACCAGCAATGGCAGAACTTAACAACCAATCAACTTTGACCCCTACTTCAACACCATCATTACCTGCTGCCTGAAACCTTCGTCTTTTAATATTTTCTCCTCAAAAGCTTTCAGCCATCCCTGCAGGGTACTGTTTTCCTTTTCCGTTAAGTTGTTAAAGAAATACGCTGCTTCAATAGCCGTATTGGTTTCTGTGGTGGCGTACAATGCTTTGGTTAGTATCCAGGCTGTGCTGCCGCCTTTACTGCCGGCATGTTTCAGCCATTTTTGATTGGCCGGGCTTTCCATAATACTTTCCAGCACTTCGGCCAGTACACCGTAGGCATCTGGCTCTAAAAACTTACGGGTGTTGAGTATTTTGCAAACCTGCACATATTCTTTTGCTGTAGAGGCTGTGAGCCTGTCGCTCCATACCTTCAGCATCTTCATACTGAGGTCCTGCGGCCGGAACTTAGCTTTAAATGTACCATCATATTTAAGCTGGTTATGTATCATGGCGATAAACTTGCAGTATTGCTCCTCGGGCATTTGTTTAATGGCTTTAAGTATCTTGTCTTCTTTTGCCTTTTTGGGATTTTGATATACAAACAGCGACGATACCAATGGATAAATGGCGGTATGCTGTTTCAGCCCGAATAACTGTATATTGTTTTTTACATTGTCGAGACCCAGCAGGTCCATCAGGAACTCAGTATTGGCATTGCTGCTGAACATAATCATGCCACGGGCCACATCAATGAGTTTAATGCTGTCTTCTTTTATGTGTTTTTTCATTTTTTCAAAACCGAGCCACTGCGGATGTGCACCGCCATCAGTATTGGGCAGGTAATATTTGTCCAGCTCACTTATTGCAACATAACTGTCTTCATCAATAATGGCGCTGCCGGCCTGCTTGGCAAATTCAACCGCTACCATTATTTTAACAGTGCTTGCCAGGGGCATCAGTTTGTTTTCGTTCAGCTTTGCCAGCACTGTATCATTGCGCACTAAGTAAAGGGCAGCACGGGTTTTATTATTGGCGATAAAGTTCAGTACCGAATCGGCATATTGCTGCGCCTGTATAATGGTACTGCTGAAAAAAAATGCTAATGCAGTAACTATTAACGTGGGATACTTCATTATTGATGGGTTATGATGAGTAAAGGTATGAATTTGCTGTAGTGTATATTTCAATTTTTCGTTTTACAGTTACTGCTTTCGCTTTTCGGTTATTCTTTTGCTTACTTTTTTTCTTATCAAAAAAAGTAAGCAAAAAAGGACACCGCCATCGATTACATCCCGATGGCGGGCCGTTCCCTGATGTAGCTTCAGTGCTACTGTAAACTCAGCTTTAGTAATTCTACATCGTAGCGATAAGGCAGCTGCCGATAATCAAAGCCTAAAACTTGTTCTTCCACATCATACTTTCAACCGGCTTATTGGGCTGGCCACTGTACTTGGCATTGGCCTTCTGGTTGTACTTTACTTCAATTTCGCCATCCACCGGAAAGTAAATGAGCTGGCCAATGGGCATACCACCATACACACGAACCGGTTGCTTTACGGATATTTCCAGCGTCCAGTTACCGCAAAAACCCACATCGCCCTTGCCCGCAGTGGCATGTATGTCAATACCCAGCCGCCCTGTGCTGCTCTTGCCCTCCAGAAAGGGTACATGTGCATGGGTTTCGGTATATTCGGCAGTTACGCCCAGGTAAAACTTGTGCGGTTCCAGCACTATTCCTTCTTCAGGAATTTCAAAATGTGCAATGGTATTGTGCTTTTTAGCATCCAGTTCATTATCCACATACATGGCCAGCGAACTGCCCAGGTGTACATCATAACTGTTGCTGCCGAGGCATTCCCGGCTGTAGGGCACAACTTTTATGGTGCCTTTGTCCATTTCTTCCAAAATACGCTTGTCAGACAGAATCATTTTTTGTGCTTATTTTACAGCACGGCAAAATAACCGTGATTTTTCCATATATGCCACTTATTTATCAACATCAAATTAACGAAAACAGCCACATGGGTGTTTGGCATATAGCCGAGCAGGAAGATTTTTTTCTTAAAAGAGTACCATTGCAGCGGGAAATTACCCATTGGCACAAGCGGCTGCAGCACCTGGCAGGGCGTTTTTTATTGACAGAACTGGTACCCGATTTTCCGCATGAACTGATCCGCATTGCCGATACCCGCAAGCCTTTCCTGGAAAATGAAGCCTGGCATTTCTCCCTGTCGCATTGCGGCGATTATGCGGCGGCCATTGTGAGCCGGGATAAAAGGGTGGGTGTGGATGTGGAACTGGTGAGTGAAAAAGTAGCGAGGGTGAAGCATAAGTTTTTGACGGAGGAAGAACTTCAGATGGTTGAAGAGTTGGGGCCGGTTGGCGATGGCCGATGGGCGATGGGCGATGATCGTTGGTCGTTGGACGTTGGTCGTAAACCGTCAACTGCTCCCAACTATCAACTATCAACTATCAACTATCAACTACTAACAGCTTGCTGGAGCACCAAAGAAGCCTTATTCAAATGGAAGGGTACGGGCGAAATTGATTTTAGAAAACACCTGCGGATTGAACGCATTGAAATGAAGGATAATGAGGGGAAGGCTTATTGCCGGTTTTTGAAGGATGATGATGTTGAGTTAGTGGTTGATTTTTTGTTTTTTAATGACAATTGTTTGAGCTGGGTGATGAGTTGAGGAAAATGTGCAAATATGCAAATGGGCCAATGTGCCAATGGGAAGAATGTCAGTGGGGCAGATGACAGGAGGTGCAGTAATTTACTAACATACCGTTACAAATATCAATCAGTGAAAAAAATAATCGGCTCCTGCATAATACTTTGCTGCAATTTCTGCTTTGCACAAAACGGGGCAATACCCGTGCCATCAAAAGCACAATTGCAATGGCACAATATGGAATTTTACCTGTTTACGCATTTTGGCCCCAATACTTTTACAGATAAGGAATGGGGCGAGGGATCAGAAAAGGCAGCAATTTTTAACCCAACAGCACTTGACTGCAACCAGTGGTGCCGCATCGCCAAAGCAGCAGGTGCAAAAGGCATCATCATCACCGCCAAGCACCACGATGGGTTTTGCCTGTGGCCGAGTAAATTCTCCACCCATACTGTACGGGAAAGCAAATGGAGAAATGGCAAAGGTGATGTGCTGAAAGAATTATCCGATGCCTGCAAACGCCACGGGCTGAGGTTTGGTGTGTACATTTCTCCATGGGACAGGAACCACCCCGACTATGGTACGGAAAAATACAACGCCGTTTTTGCCGGTATGATGAAGGAACTGTTTACACACTACGGCCCCATTACCGAGCTGTGGTGGGATGGTGCCAATGGCGAGGGGCCCAATGGCAAACAGCAGGTGTATGATTGGGCACTGTTTAAAAAAGTGGTAAAGCAGTTATCGCCCAATACGGTGGTGTTTAGTGATGTGGGGCCGCATATACGCTGGGTGGGCAACGAGAGCGGCATAGCAGGCACAACCAACTGGAACAATTTGGACACGGCAGGCTTTACGCCGGGTGCAGGCGCACCATCTACCGATACGCTCAACAGCGGCAACATATACGGGCAGGCATGGATACCCGCCGAATGTGATGTGAGCATCAGGCCGGGCTGGTTTTACCACAGCAACGAAGACAATAAAGTAAAAACACCGGCACAGCTTTTTAATCTTTGGTTGAAATCTGTTGGCCGTGGTGCCAACCTTTTGCTGAATGTGCCGCCCAACCGCATGGGGCTGATACACCCCAATGATTCGGCTGCCCTTGTTGATTTTAAAAAAATGCGTACAAAAAACTTTGCCGTGAACCTGTTTAAAAATGCAGCAACTTATCATTTGTTTCATGGCACACTAAAAAAGGCCCCGGCACTCAGCGATGGCAATGCCGCCACCATCGAACCCATTACAGAAGCCGTGGAAGAATCGGTGGGCGTGGAATGGAAGCAGGAGAAAAAAATCAACTGCATTGTACTGAACGAGTACCTTACCAATGGCCAGCACTGCATCCGCTACAAGCTGCTGCTGTTTGATAAAAAAGATAAATTGATAAAAGAGCTGCACGGTACCACCATCGGCCGCAAGCGCATCCTTACCTTCCCGGCCATCAGCATCAGTACCATTGAATTGACCATTGAGGAGCAAAAAGCCCCGACGGGTATCAGTGGCATTGAGGGGTATTTGGTGGAGGAGAAGCTTATTGAAAAGTAACTCCTCTGCCCTCCCTTTAGCGCAAGGTTACCTCTCCAGCAAGCAGCCACAACCATGGCCCGAATTTAAAAGTTGCTTCATGGCGCAAGCCTTAGCTTGTGCCAGCAGATTGCTACCCATATCAAACCAAGCCATCAAAGCATTAGCTGCTACGTAGTTTTAACTCAAAAAGCCAGCTTAAAGGCTGCCAGATTTGAGCAGATGGCAAAGGCACAAGCGGACGCCTGCGCCAGTAGAAGTTTTTTGTTTTGTTACAGTCAGGTGAAGATACGCTGATTGCGCAGCTCTCCCTTAGCGCAAGGTTACCTCTCCAGCAAGCAGCCACAACCATGGCCCGAATTTAAAAGTTGCTCCATGGCGCAAGCCTTAGCTTGTGCCAG
>JANMDL010000603.1:0-7692 GCA_031376295.1 Chitinophagales bacterium | reverse complement strand
ACAAGCAACGAATCAACCACACATAACTCATCACCCATAACTTATAACTAAAAAAGAATCATGGATATAAAAAAAGTCTCCGTAATCGGCGCCGGAACCATGGGAAACGGCATCGCCCACGTATTCGCCCAAAGTGGTTTTATTGTTACACTTATTGATGTGAATGCAGTGCAACTAGAGAAGGCTGTGGCCACCATCGGTAAAAATATTGATCGCCAAATTGCCAAAGGCACAGTAACGGAAGAACAGAAGCAAACCACACTTGCCAATATAACCACCGCCACCAGCATTGCAGAAGGGGTAAAAGCTGCTGAACTGGTAGTAGAAGCTGCCACAGAAAATACTGACCTGAAGCTGAACATTTTTAAGCAGATTGACGAAGCTGCTCCCCAGGGCTGCATACTGGCCACCAATACTTCTTCTATTTCCATTACTAAAATAGCAGCTGTTACCAAAAGGCCGCAGCAGGTAATTGGCATGCACTTTATGAACCCTGTGCCGGTGATGAAGCTGGTAGAAATCATCAATGGCTATGCTACCAGCAAGGCCGTAACCGATACCATCATTGAGTTAAGTAAACAACTCGGCAAAATACCCTGCGCTGTAAATGACTACCCCGGCTTTATTGCCAACCGCATACTGATGCCCATGATCAACGAAGCCATTTACAGCCTGTATGAAAGCGTGGCCGGTGTGGAAGAAATTGATACCGTAATGAAACTGGGTATGGCCCACCCCATGGGGCCGCTGCAACTTGCCGACTTTATCGGCCTGGATGTGTGCCTGAGCATTTTAAACGTGCTGCACAGCGGCTTTGGCAATCCCAAATATGCGCCCTGTCCTTTGCTGGTAAATATGGTTACTGCCGGCAAACTGGGCGTAAAAAGTGGCGAAGGTTTTTATGTGTATACGCCGGGCAGTAAGGAGTTGGTGGTGAGTGGGAGTTTTGAGTAAGTAAAGTTTATGTGCAGGTAAACTATACCGATACTTTTTGTTTGCCGGTTAACCGGGTAGCCGCTTTTCGTACAGGGGACTTGCGCCGGGCCTTTTTTTCCTGAAAATAAGCACTCAATGCTTTTTCTTCTGTGGATGTTAAAGGCCCCACACCTCCTATAAAATCAACATCCAGATCTCTTGCTTTTTGTTTCATATTATTCAATTTGGAAAATATTTGTTAATGAGTTTAAGCGCTGCTTTGGTTTCAATAACCATCAACCTGCCGCCAAAATGAAAAGCACCCAATGATTTTTCATAGTACTCAATCAATTGGGTTTTAGAAATAAAGGAGACATTGCCATCATGACCCCGCTGAAAAGAAAACCTGCAGGCATAAGCCACTAAATTACCTGCTATACCCGCATACACTTTTGATTTGCCTTTATTAAAAGGCGCATTCTCAATCAGGTGCATAAAAACGTGGTCAGGCTTAACCTCCAAACATGTCAGCCCCTGTATAATACCGGGATTGTTTACAATGGTGAGTTTATACACTTCCCTTTCAGGCATACTGAATTCTTCTTTCCGGTTAAAAAGCCAGCCATTTTTCTTTGTAACAAGTTTTTAATCGGCATTGTTTAATACTGAAATATCCGTAGCAAAGCTGTCGCCGGTAACCACATTTTCAATTGAATTTGTCAGTTTGTCTATTAAAAAATCAAGCCCCTTACCGCTGCTCTTTTTCATATAATAAAAATACAAAAAAATGTCTGGAAGACAAAATGGCCATTTACAGCCTGTACGAAAGCGTGGCCGGTGTGGAAGAAATTGATACCGTAATGAAACTGGGCATGGCCCACCCCAAGGGGCCGCTGCAACTGGCCGACTTTATCGGCCTTGATGTGTGCCTGAGCATTTTAAACGTGCTGCACAGCGGCTTTGGCAACCCCAAATATGCGCCCTGCCCCTTACTGGTAAATATGGTTACCGCTGGTAAACTGGGCGTAAAAAGCGGCGAAGGCTTTTATGTGTATACGCCGGGAAGTAAGGAGTTGGTGGTGAGTGGGAGTTTTAAGTAACCCTTTTTTCGAAAATATAGTAAGCCCTGAAGTTGGGGGGGTGTTTGCTCAGCTTTTGCCGAAATGTCTGCCCAAACAAATTTACAACCTTATAAACTTACCGGCAGGACATTGGGATTGGTTACACTGTATGTCTTTTGCCTTTATTTGCGCTGCTTTTCACATGAAACATCATATAAAACCCCTTTTTTTAATCTCCCACTCATAAGGCTTTTCAGAAACCGCCCCCGCTGTAAATGTCCCTGCAGGTGAACCCATTTTTTAAGTGGTAGCTTAACTCCACTTATTCCTGCTTGATTCAGGGAACAAGTCAGCCTAATACAGCACTTTAAAAACCCGATGCTTCACCGCAAACAATACCAGCCCTGCTGTATTGTGGCAACCCGTTTTGGCCAGCAGGTTGTTGCGGTGCCCATCTACGGTACGCACACTGATAAAAAGTTTTTCAGCTATTTCGGCATTGCCGTACTCTTCGCAAATAAGCACCAGTACTTCCCTTTCCCGCTGCGATAAATCAATGGGTATGGACTGAATATTGGTAATGGGGCCATTGCTATTGGCTGCGGGCGACTGGATGGCTTTTAACACTGCCGGGGTAATATAAAAGCCGTTGTTGAATACATTGCGTATGGCGTTAATCAGTTCTTCCTTATTGCAGTTTTTAAACAGGTAGCCGCAGGCACCCGCCTGTATCATGCGGGCCATCAGGCGCTCACTGTCGTGTACGGAGAGTACGATTACTTTAATGGAGGGATACTGCTGGTGCAGTGCTTCATTCAGTTCCATACCATCCATGCCGGGCATTTCCATATCCATCAGCAAAATATCGGGCAGCAGTTCCATCTTTTTTAAATTGGCCAAAAAGTCGTTGCCATTATCTGCTTCCATTACCAATGCAAAGCCGGCTTCGCTGCTGATGATTGCTGCAATGCCCTGCCGGAACAATACCTGGTCATCTGCCAGTGCTAAACGTATATCGTCCATGTTCATTTATTTTAACGGCACCGTAATGGCCACCCCGTAACCACCGCTATCCGGCTCCTGTACCGCCCAGGTGGCACCAATGATGCCAAGGCGGCTTTCTATATTCTGCATACCCATACCCCTTGCAGCTATGCTTGGGTTTTGTGTAATGCCGATGCCATCATCGCTGTACGCCATATACATGGTATCATCTGTAAAAGTAACTGTGAGTTGAATATTTTGTGCTTTGGCATGTTTCAGCGTATTGTTCACCAATTCTGCGATGACCCGGTAAAGTGCCATGGGTGCCTGTTCGTTGGCAAACACCGGCAAATTATTTTCGTTGAAATCTATTTGCATGTTGATGGTGCCCGAACGGTTTATACCGTCTGCCAGTTCATGTACTGCATCATAAAAGCCAAAATTGCCCGCAATACGGGGCGACAGTGCATGGGAGATATTGCGCATTTTAGCGATTATTTTATCAATATCTGCTTTATAGTGGGCCGTAAGCTGTGGGGCCGTAGTAGTTTCCCCGGCATGTTGCTCTATTTTGATCCGCAGGGTAGAAAGGGCGGCCCCCACTTCGTCGTGCAGGTCCATGCCAATGCGTTTGCGCTCGGCTTCCTGCGAGGTAATAACAGACTCCAACAAATCCTTCTGGTGGGCGATTTCCGTTTCCTGCATTTTTTGGGCTGCAAGCAGCTTATTGCGTTTTGCCTTTTGTGTATAAAAATAAACACTTATCATAAGAACAACCGCCAAGAGCAAAGAGGCAAATACAAACCCGTTTCTTTCTGCAATACGCAATTTATTGCGGGTGGCCAGCAGGTCCACTTCTTTTTGTTTTTGTGACACTTCAAAATCGGTGCGCAGGTCGGCCATATTTTGAACGGTTTCCAGGTTGTTTACACTGTCGCGGAATTGAATGGATTCTTTGTAATAAGTTAAGGATTTGAGCGGCTCACCAGCCTTTTCATATATTTCTGAAAGCTTCAGGCTGGCTTCACTTACCTGTTCATTTAACCCAAACTGCTTTGCAAGCTCAAGACCTTTAAAAGCAAGGTTTTTAGCTGCTTTGATATCCCCTTTTTCAAGGCAGATATCTGACATGGCATTAAGAAATACACAAATAGCAGGATATTCATTCAAATCCTGCAATAAATGGATGGCCTTATCCAGATTCAATTCCGCCTGCGGGCCATTACCCAATTCGGCATAAATCTTCCCCAGGTTTCCAAGGCAATAGGCTTCTCCAATTGCGTTATTCGCCCTGTTAAATATAGCCTGAGCTGCCTTGGTATATTTAAGCGCCGAATCCATGTTTTCATTGTTAATATACCGATTACCTAAATTATGCATGGCATTCGCCATATTGAGGGAATCTTTTTCCTCTTTCATTATTCCTATTGCTTTTTGATAATACTCAACTGCATTGTTATGATTTTGCATAATGGAATACACATCTGCAATTGAGATATAGGTTGCACCCAATGCTATTTTTCTGGGTGCAATTTTTGCTGCATAAAAATAGGCTTTCAGGGCGTTATCCAGATCGCTCTTATAGCGCAGGGCATGTCCTTTCTGAAGGTATCCTACAAATATATACCTGACAGAATCTGCGGTTTTGGCTACTTGTATCAGCGCATCACTATAAACCAGTAATTTTTCGGGGTCATTGGTATTTTCAGCAATCTCCCTTAATAATTTCAGCTTATCCGGCGTATTGAGCACACCCCTATTATATACTAATTCAAGGCTGTCGAGTTTTGCTCGCTGTTGGCCATATGTGCCTGAATAAAGGAGTAAAATAAAGCACATTGTAAAACACACTTTTTTTATACTCACGCTATATTGTTTCACTTGCTCAACGTAAATAGGAATAAAACGAGTCATTAAAATCATATTGTGTTAACCCTTATTACAGCGTTGCCGGGTCCTGGCGGTACTTCTGGGCCGATACTACCTGGGGTTATTGTCCAATTGTACTCCATTCCAGCAATAAAAGAGCTCAGCAGTACCCCTGAATATCCATTTGTGTTTGCTGTTAAACCATTTGGAAATAGAACGCTAGTAGGATTAGATGAATCAGGTTCAAAGTTCGGCTCTGGCAAAGACTGCCCCGAACTACCGTTTGCTAATATAAAGTTTACGGTAGAGCCAGCATCAGTACTAGCAAAATTTATTATATCAGGCGAAATCTGGCCTCCGGGCGAAGAAATGGTGAATGGAACAGTAATAGTGTTGGGCATATTAATTTAATTGAAGATGATTTATTTTTTTTAGTGCGATATTATTTACTAATTACAAGGTAATACCTCAATCCCGTCGGCGGCCTGGGCAAAGAAAACAAATTGATGTTGCGCATCGTTTAAAATTTTTAATTAATGCTTCGTTGTTAATAGTACAAAGAAACAGTAATCAACACCTGCCCGCAACCGTTTAAAAGCCTGATTTAAAAACAGGCTTTTTTACCTGCTGCGGTTGCTGTTGCACTTATTTGCAAAATACTTTCTGTAATACAAACAAATCCCCTGTCCACAAACTGGAAAATAATGTATGTCACCCGCTAAAAAACGAATTGGAATCCTGGTGATATAGGCTATCGCTGATGCTGATCCGGGCGGTAGCGTTAACAAGATACAAAGTTATTTAAAGAATCCAAATTAATTTTTTGGTCATCATAAACTAAAAGTGGGGCTTACAATAATAATCAAAAGCGGCCGCACTTACAATACGAATTTATTGCTGTGTACCGCTCTTTCAAAAAAAATCGCAGCAGTTCTTTTAGCGCTGAGGATGCTGTGGATTACATTTAACTCAATGAGCCCGGTTCAGCAAAGCCAAGCGGGTTTACCCACTGCACGGGCTAAGATAAATACTGCGGTTGTTGTCAAAACTTTGTTAATTTTATTTTTAAAAATAAAAAAGACAACAATGAGGTCAGCCAAACAGATACGCCGGCAATACGGCTTTACCCAGCAGCAACTGGCCGGTTACCTCGGTATAACAAAGGGCCTGCTGAGCATGGCCGAACTGGGCAAAAGAACACTGCCCACAGCGGCAATGCTTAAAATAAGCAGTATGCTGCAACTGCCTGACAGCCACAGCACAAACAGCACTGATAAAAAAATTGCCGAACGCCTTAAAAAACAACAGGCTTATGCAGCAAAATCACTGGAAGCCCATGCCCGCAACTGTGCAGCGGCTGCGGCTATGGCAAATAAAAAATTAACCGGGCTGGAAAAAAACTATGAGCAGGCCATAAACACCCTTAACCTGGTAAGCCAGTTGCGGCAGGTACAGGCAGCCAATGGCACCGCTGCTAAAAAAGATATACTGTGGCAAAACATGGTGGAAGCCATTGCATTTGCAAAGCTGGACACCTGCGGAGAAGCCACACAGCAACTGCTGCGCATTAAAAAAGAGACATTGGAAATACAGGCGGAAAAAGCAAAAAATGCTGCACAGGAAATACTGCAGCAAGCATAAGCTGGTGCTGCGTAATTCCATGCCTGCCGTGTCCCGCCGGGTGATTCTTTAATGGCTGAAATACTTTTCGGGCGGAGACACAGCAGCGAAAGAAATTATCCGGCTTCCGGGGTTTGTAGCCTCACGAATGGAAACTGTTTATTATTGATGCTTCTTGCAGTCATGAACCCTGGCAAAGCAGATAACTATTTATTAAAACTTATACCCGATTCTCAAAAAATAGTCCAGGAATGAGCTGTTGTATGGCTTTCCAATAGTTTGACTCAGGGGGCCTGGTATTCCAGCGGGGGTAAGATAGCTGTTTATTGTTAGTGTTGTAGTACTTATACAATTTCTTATCCCGATTGAAAACTGTACACCATTGTTCATCAATTTTTTTGACAGCCAGATACCGGTTTCTGCACCAATGATAAATTTACCCTTGTAATCCCATGTACTGTTTACTAAATTTGTTCCTTTTGTTTCACGACCTTTCCAGATGAACTTTCCTAAATGAACCGCTGCAAAGGGTTTTATTTTGTTACGGTTATTAATATAACGTATATCTAAAAAAAACGGGATTGCTGACCCTCTAAGAGAATTACTGACTTTGTAAAAATCTGCACCTACTCCAATTCCAAAATCAGAAACAGTACCCCCGATAACTAATCCGCCGCCAACCTGCGAATACCTTTTAATTAAAATGGATCCATGTCCATATAATTTCACTTTAGCATTTTGAGAAAATAAATTTCCCTGGTAAAATAAAACAAATACAATCAGCACTCTTTTAATTACACAGGGTTCAAACTTGTTTTTATACATACACAGTTTTGTTTAGACTGAATTACTACGTATTAAGTTTTTACACAATAGCCGGGCATTTGCGAAGTGACAGATGAGAAAACCGATTCGCAAAAAAACATGCACTTATGTAAAAATTTCAAACCAAATATAGTGCTTTTTTTAACTGCAGGTTTGGCTTCGCCGCAATGTCTCCGCTAATACAAATTTACAACCGCTATATATTAACCGGCAGGACATTGAGGGTTCAATGCAAAAGAGCACTGCCGTGTCTCGCTGTAAAAAACCTTAATCCCCTAACTTCTTTTCGGGCGAAGTTTTTATGTAAAAAGGCATGGCGCTGACGGCGATAGTAAACTTCGCAAAGTTGAATAGAGACGATAATCAATAGATTTCGTAATTTTTAGTCAACTAAATATCAGTCGCCATGTCTATTCAT
>JANMDL010000591.1:0-2380 GCA_031376295.1 Chitinophagales bacterium | reverse complement strand
GCCGGGTTTTAGTGCACACTTCAGGGCTGGCGAAACCAGTGATTTTGTTATCGGCTTCAGCCCGGTATTGGGGCTTACCAATTTTGGCAGAAAAAAAACAACCACCGGTGGTGTAACTGCCAGTGAAAAGATAAAGTTTGGTTTTGAAGGGCTTGGCTGGTTTGATCTTGGTCTCAATGGAAGCCTGGGCTATCATTTCAAAAAAACATTTATAGAGTTGAACTATTATCACGGTATTACCAATATCAATAATAATGTGGGAGACGACGGCACCAGTATCCGCAACAGGATGCTTAACCTTAATTTTGGCTATTTCTTCAGATAAGCAGCTATCAACCTGATACGGAAGTGCAGTTTATACGTACCGGGTGTGATTAATTTACCACCATAGCAACAATAGCTGCTGCCGCTTTGGCATCTGCCTGAATCCAGTGGGTATCTGCATCTTTTTTAAACCAGGTAAGCTGGCGCTTGGCATAATGCCTGCTGTTTTGCTGTACCAGTTCCACTGCTCTTGCAAGGCTGGTATGTCCTGCAAAATAATCAAACAGCTCCCGGTAACCAACAGTTTGCAGGGCGTTCAAATCCCGGAAAGGATACAATATCCGGGCCTCTTTTTCAAGACCTGCTTCCATCA
This sequence comes from Chitinophagales bacterium, assembly GCA_031376295.1. Lineage (GTDB taxonomy): Bacteria > Bacteroidota > Bacteroidia > Chitinophagales > Chitinophagaceae > Ferruginibacter. The sequence continues at coordinate 1,743 of JANMDL010000591.1, read as the reverse complement.
TCTGCAGTACCCGCTGGTTGATGCGGTTGTACAACATTTCACGGGGCAGTTCCAAACCAATTTTAATAATATTGAAAGGACGTTGCTTTTTGTGTCCCTGCTGAAAGTAAGTGATTGACTGCCCTGTTGAACGGATAACCTCAAGGGCCCGCATCATCCGTCTTGGATTTTGTATTTCACCCTTTTCAAAATATGCCGGATCGGCTGTTTTTACCTGCTGCTGCAGCCACGGCAGTCCGTTTATCTTGTACTGCTCTGTAATTTCGGTCCGGATAGCCGGATCAACAGCAGGAATATCATCCATACCATCACAAAATGCACGGATATACAGGCCGGTACCGCCAACCATAACTGCCATATCATTTTCCTCAAAAATTTCTTCTGCCGCTTTAAGGGTATACCGCTCAAAATCAGCAGTAGTTACTTCCTGCTGTATTGAATGTGAATTGATAAAATAATGTGGTATAGCCTGCAAAGCAGTTTCTGATGGGCGTGCAACACCTATATTAAGTTCCCGGTAGCATTGCCGGCTGTCGGCTGAAATGATTTTTGTATTGAAATGCTCTGCCACTGTAATGGCAATATCTGTTTTACCAACGGCAGTTGGTCCGCAAATAATAATGCAGGTCTTTTTATTCATGTTGCTGTGGCTTGTAAAGAACCCAACAATTATCTTTTATTAAAATTCGGCACTTCCACCATCATCGTTCCCCTCTTCACCTGCAAACTCATCGGTGTCAGATTCTGTTTCCCCATCTTCACCCTCGGTGCCAAAGCCTTCCCTGAGGGCTTCTGGTTGCAGGTCGTATTTTTCTTCCACTTCTGCCAGGCGTTTATCTACCAGCCCTTTGGTGCCATATTGCGATGGTGCAATACCTTCTGTGCGGATGCAGCAGGGATAACTCAATTTTTTATTCTCCTCTTTATCAACATTAATTAACTCTACTAAAAAGGTCCAGTTCTTGTTAAAATCATACACAAAAACAAATTTCTGATTAGGATCCTTAATTTCGGCTCCCATAAGCGTTGTCTCCATTATCAGCGGCTCAACCTTGTAATCTTTATCATATTTCTCCAGCGAAATCTCCTTTCCCCGTTGCCAGTTATCGTTACTACGGTAAAACGTAGCCTTGTGTTTATTATCGAACTCGTATGCTTTTAATATCGCTGTATGCAAATCATAAAATGACTGCGTGTGCTTTACAGCTATATCCCTGTAAATGCTATCATCATCTTCCCAATATATCCTTATTCTTAAAACAGCCATACAGTAATAGTAGTTAATTAGTTTTGATTAATTATCTCACAAAAGTAAAGTAAAAAAAGTACTTCAATTAACGAATTTTGAATGATGAATAACGAATGTGTAACCCTGTACAGCCTTCCAACCCTGTAAGCTACCCGCCATTCTCAATTTTTAATTCTTCATTCTTAATTAACGCTTAATTCCCCTCAACCCTGCGCTCAATCCCCAGTTCAGCCGCTTTTTTTAACATAAATGCATATGCTTCCTCATAATTGTTGGGTACTTCCCCTTCCAGGATGGCTTCCCTTACAGCAGTTTTTATATCTCCCACCACCCTGCCCGGCGGCAGGTTAAAAGCATTCATAATAATTTCCCCGGTAATTGGCGGCTGCCAGTTTCGCAGGTTGTCTTTCTCTTCCACTTCGGCACACCTGCGGCGTACCATGTCAAAGTTTTCGAGAAAGCGTTTAACTTTTTGTTTGTTTTTAGAAGTGATG
>JANMDL010000586.1:0-4387 GCA_031376295.1 Chitinophagales bacterium | reverse complement strand
GCCAAAATAGCATCCTGCTGATACCGTTAGGTTGAGGCTGCTTTTTAAGATTTTCATGGTAAGTGCGCCCCTGAAACCGTTGCCATAAGTTCCATCGTTTTCAAAAAACTGCACCAATCCATTTAAGTCAAATGCACCCGTTTCTACATTAATGCCGATACTATCTACTTTTAGTCCGGCAAATATCCATGTCTGTTTTGCATCGGGTTCTGCACCTTTTTCTATATTAGCCAATAGCCTGAAGCCGCCTGTTACGCCAAAGCCTTTGTCGGCTTCATCAGAAAAATTTAAGCCTACCCCGAATTTTAATACTGCCTGCTGGTTGTACAGCCCAAAGCCTACGCTATTGAGCCTTACTTTAAACCCACCCATGCGGGGCGATTCAAGGTCGAGCGCATCCACCGAAAACACCCCGCTGTGCAGGTAGGGCGCACGGGTACTTAACCGCACGTTTTCAAATGTGAGCCAGTTAAAAGTTGCAATGCCATTGTCCTTCATTATTGCGCCGTTGAGGTAAGCCGACACTAAAAACTTTTCATTGGCGGGTTTGTGCAGTTCCACATAAGAACCCGTTTTCAGTTTTACTTTTGCATTGCCCAGCGGGCAGGGGTGTACTGCATCTTCACGCAGTGCAATATTGAGCAGGTAATCCCACTGTCCATCCCATTCCTGCACGGCAAGCCGGTAGCCCAAACTGTCGCTGCCCAAAAAGGGGATGCGCATACCGCCGGTTGCTTCGCCGTATTTGAGCCTGCTGCGCAGCAGGTTTATATTAAGGGTATCAAGGCTGAAAACCCAGCCCTCTACATTGCCTTCGTCAATGCCAATCAGGTTGCTGCCGTAAATATGCCCGGTAAATCCGTGGTCGTCTATCATCATACCGTTTACACCTACTTTGGCAAAACTGCCATTCTTTTTAAAGGGCAGGCGCACCTGTACATTGCGCAGGTAAAAGCCACGCCACAGGTTTACATTGTCGCCATATTCAGTCATATAATCTTCCGGCATTATAAAACCGGCGGGGTTAAAATGGTCGCTCATATCATAAGTTGCATCGGTTACCTTAAAGGCATAATCTTCCTTGCCCTTTATTTTAAACGGGGTAATATTCAGGCTTGCCACCATATTGTTAAGGTTGGTAATATGCTCTATTTTTAAAGTAGCCTTTACGTTAGTTGCGTTGGGTGCTTCCACCGGGTCAGGCACAAAAAGGTAGTCTTTGAATAACGCATACCCTTCAAAGTTGGCTTCCTTAAATCCATTGCAATCAAACAGCACATTGTTGTTGCCATTGCCAGGCAGCACAAGGTCAAATTTTGGTTTAGACAGTACGTGGGTGCTTACTAATTTTAATTCTATGCCGGGGCCGCTGTTGCTTAACCCATTGGGGCCAAAGCCGATATTGGTTGCCCGTAAACAGACTTTTGTTTTTTGGCCGGGTATGGTAATGGCTGCATACGCATTAAAGGTTGCACCACCGGGGCCAAACTTTGCACTGTCTATACATATCACTACAGTCCCTGTCGGGTCAATGATGCCGATGGGCAGCCGGTTAAGGTCTTGCGCTGTAAGTACTGCGGTAAAGAGGTTTTTACTGCGGATGGTCTTGTCAATCCGGTTGATGTATTTTACCAGCGGGTTATTCATCTGCTCGTTGATGGCATTGGCAATTTCTGTGGCTGTTTGTGGCATTGCTGTTCCCTGTGCCGTTGCATGGTTAATAGTGCCGGTAATCATCCAACAAACCAGTACTGTCAATTTTAAGTATTGCTGTATTTTTTTCATACGCCTGTATTTTTTTATTAGTCGTTAGTTTTTAGTATAAAGTAGTTAGTCGTTAGTTTTTTAGTACAAAGTTTTTAATATAAAGCAGTTAGTCGTTAATATGCAATTTTATGTATTTACTAAGTACTTGGTACTAACTACTTGATACTAACTATTAAAAACTATTGAACCTTTATTTCACTGTTGCGCAAACGCTCCTTTCTGTCCTTTATCTTTTCCATAAAGCCGTTTATCCATCCGTCCCGTTTATCGTTTTCGCTTGCCTTTTCTGCGTAGCCCATTGCTGCGGAAAAATCGTTTTTCCAAAAGGTTGCATGGGCAAGGTTGAACAGGATGAGGTTGGCAGCTTTGCCATTGATACGTGCCTTTTTGCTGTCCGGCTCATATTGTGCCAATGCCCTTTGCCATATTGCCTCTGCGGGTGCAACCGCCTGTGCAAAGCTGCCGTGCTGCCCCCTTTGTTCTGCCGTAATAAGGGCGTATGCGCCGAGTGATATTTGAAAGGCACTGTCCAAATCGGCATACTCATCCTTGTCCTTCATGTACATTATTTCTGCCTGCCCCTTTGCACTGCCTGTATAAAACTGCCTTGTGGCAATGGTTTGTATCACGCCGCTTGCTTCCCGAAGCACATTATTGCTTTGCTGGGCTATCTGTGTGCGCAGGGTGCTTTCCCAATTGCGCATGGCTTCATCGCTGTTGCTGTACCAATCTGTGGCTATGCTGTACCGGCCTTTACCGGCAAAGGAAAACAGGGTATTACCCTTTGCATTGTCCATTATCATATATTCATAAGGCTGGTTAAAGCCGCCCTGGTAGTTGTACACGGGCACACTGGTATCCCTGCCGTTCAGCTTAACTGTTTTGCTGCCTTTTTGCAGGGTTGGCCTGGCATAAGCGTCTTCGGTATAGTAGGCAAAGTTTAAGAGTATCTCTATATCCCCGCCCGGTTGCGGACTGCGCCGCAGATCGCCCATGTCGTAATTTTGCCGGGCAAGGGCATAGCCCCCGCCCATATAATCGGGTAAGTTGCCCGTAACCGAATAGGTACTGTATGTTTGTTTGTTCAATGCTACTTTGGGGTATTCATAATACTCAAAGTAGGCCATCTTGCTTTTGTACTTTTGTGCTTCAAGGCCGTTGCTTGTGCCGCATAATACCAGTGCGGTTAACAATGCTGTTGTAAGTTTCATACTGTTATCATTTTTTTATTATCAAATACATTTTTCCTTTTACGCTTACTGCCTCCTGCAATGCTGCTCCCGTAAGCTGTTTAAACAGATGCGTTATCACCTGTGGTGTGGCATGGCCTGCAAACTCATGCCCGTTTTCTTCGTCCGTAATGTTATTGCCTACAGCCGTTAACCGCTCAAGCATTTTTTTGCCATGCAGGTAATAACTGCATCCGTAACTGTCCATATTTTCTGCGTAAAAAAGCGTAAGTACTCCTTTTATATGCAGCGATATTGCCATGAGCAGGGTATCGCTCAGTTTATATTCTGTTTCGAGGTAAACCCCATCCCCGTATTCCTTTATCTCCAAATCCCTGCCCATCCAAAGCTCATAAGCCTGCCCTGTATCAAAGTTTGTAAAAGCTATGTTTTCGCTTTCTGTGGCAGCTTGCTGTATTATGGCTTCTACTGCTGCTGCTGTAATGCCGCCGATTGCGTAGCCGTTTGTGTAAATGCTCATTGCTGGGTTAGTAATTATTTATTTTGTAAACATTCCTTGATGTAATCATAAACATCTTTCTGAATTTCTTGATTATAGTTTCTCATTACATCTAAACAATTACTATCATATCCATTTTTTATGTACGGGTCGCATCCACGTTTTATCAATTTTGCTATTTCCGTTTTGACGTTATCCAATTCAGCATTAAGATTGTGTTCTTTACCCCAAGAATCCATTTGAATCTTTGAATTGTAAATGCTATTTAGCTGCTGAACTGTACAATAAATAATTGTATTGCCCCCAATATCCTGCATATTAATATCAGCTCCAGAAGCTAATAACAGTTCAAATATTTCCGTATCATCACCATTTTTACGACATTTATGTAAAGCGTACCGTATCGTAACTTTTTTACTTAATAAATACTTTACAATTATCAAGTTATTAGCAGAACAGGCAATTTCAAGACAAGTATCATCAGAAGGTTTGTGAAATCCTTCAATATCAATATCATTATTCTCTGCTAATTCTATAAAAAGTTCTGTAAAGCCCCTCGTTATTAAATAAAATATATAACATTCATTAGCTGACAGTTGAGATGGCTTTAACTTATTGAATTTTGGGTGAGGTTGATATTTTTGGGGTGCCTCAAGCAATTTCTGTTGTTCTTTTGCTACATCGTATTGAGTACCGTTATCTTTATACGCTTCCCATGAATTAAATGAGGTATCTGCTTCCCCAAATGCTACAATACGGTTTTTGTGCAGCAATATCCCAACACCATGTTCTTCGTCCCAATTGCAGCCGCACTCAAAACCCATATAAGCATAACCGTCTTTATTTACTGTTAATATATGCACGTTACTAAAACTAAAAATTTGCTTCAATTCTTCTTTTGATTGAATCACATCAAAGGGGCGTTGAACAT
>JANMDL010000564.1:0-1653 GCA_031376295.1 Chitinophagales bacterium | reverse complement strand
CGTTACGGCAGCATTTTCAATGATATAATGATTGTTTAAGATTTACCACCCATCTGCTGCATGGCCATTATCTGCCGCATGGTTTTTTCCATCCCTTCGCTGCTGCCGTCTAAGAAAATCACATTGCCCTTGCCGTATTCTGCAAAGTTTTTGATGGCTTCCGTCCACATGCTGAACAGGATCACATTGGTATCTAAGTTGGCCTGCTTCATTTGTTCAGCGGCCTGGCTCATACCCTTGGCAACTTCTTCCCGGAAAAGCGCTACACCCTGCCCACGCAATTGTGCAGCCTGCCTTTCAGCTTCAGCAGCAATCTTAATGGCATTACCCTCGGCTTCTGCGGCTTTGGTTTTGGTAATCAGTAAAGCCTGGCCCTCATTTTCAGCAGCGGCTTTCAGGTTATTACTTGCCACCACCTTGCTCATACTGGTAATGATGGCTTCATCAAATGTGATGTCGTTGATTTGTAAATCCTGCAGATGGTAACCCCAGCTTTCCAACTGAAGATCTACCTGCTCCTTTACATTCTCCACAATGTCACGGCGCACATTCAATACCTCTGCCTGTTTTTTGGTGGATACAAATGCACGTATACTTCCCTCAACAGTTCTTATCAGTGCCTGCATCAGATCCTTGTCGCTGATGAATTTGAAAGCCACGTTCTTAATCGTTTCCTCATCGTGGTTGAGTACCGAGTACAGCAGCATACTTTTAAAATACACATTTGCCTGGTCAACGGTTACCGCCTGAAACTCCAGCTCCACAGAACGGTTCTGCACGCTAACTTTTTTGTAAATCTGTTCCAGAAATGGGATCTTAAAATTTAATCCGGGGCGCATGATCCGCTGAAACTTGCCAAACATGGTTACCACGCCAATGGTACCCTGGTTAACGGTAACAAAACAGCCTGCTGCTGCCAGTACCAGTACTATGACCCACCAGTAGTCTCTTAGATAGTCCATAATTAATTAATTTATTGGTTGAAGATAAGGTTTTAAACTGTTGACTGAAAAATTAGTTTGTGCCACGACTAAGTTTTTTCCTCCCAAATCATACACAGATGTACAATTGTTTCAGCCGCCTTTGCCATGTCTTTTGTGCCTACCCATTCTAATTTGCCGTGTATGTTCTGCATACCAGTAAATATATTGGGGCAGGGTAGTCCCATATAGCTGAGCCTGCTGCCGTCGGTGCCACCACGTATGCTTTCTCTGCGTACAACAAGGCCGGCTCTTTCAATGGCCATTGCAGCATACTCAGCAACTTGCGGATGATCGTTCAGCACTTCCTTCATGTTGCGGTACTGCTCCTGCACATCGTACTGCATGGTTGCCCCGGGAAACAATGCCACCACATCTGCGGCAATGCCCTGCAGTCGTTCGTGGTGCTGCTGCAGACCTGCTGTGGTAAAATCACGTACAATAAACTGCAATGTTGCTTTTTCGGCAATACCGTTTACTGTAGTGGGGTGTACAAAGCCTTCCCGGCCCTCAGTTGTTTCGGGGCTGAATTCATTTTTGGGCAGTGCTTCCAAAACTGCACCGGCTACTTTCAAAGCATTTACCATTTTACCTTTTGCATAACCAGGGTGAGCCGATACACCATATATTGTGATTATGGCCGCATCTGCACTAAAAGTTTCATCTTCCAGGC
>JANMDL010000534.1:0-3117 GCA_031376295.1 Chitinophagales bacterium | reverse complement strand
GTGGCACCAGCCTGCAGCAGAGCTTCTATAATGTACAAAGCCGGCGCTTCCCTTATGTCGTCAGTATTTGGTTTAAAAGCAAGGCCCCACAAAGCAATTTTTTTTCCTTTCAGGTCATTGTTGAAATAGGTCATTATCTTGGGCATTAAATGAACTTTTTGCTGCTCATTTACCTCCATTACTGCTTCTAATATTTTAAACTGGTAGTTCACTTCTTCTGATGATTTGGCCAGGGCCTGCACATCTTTGGGAAAACAACTGCCCCCATAACCAATACCCGGAAACAAAAACCGCCTGCCAATACGCTCATCGCTGCCGATGCCCCTGCGCACCATATCCACATCTGCCCCCATCAGTTCACACAGGCGGGCAATCTCATTCATAAAAGTAATTTTTGTTGCCAGAAAGGCATTGGCCGCATACTTGGTAAGCTCCGCCGATTTTTCATCCATGAAAATGATGGGATTTCCCTGGCGCACAAAGGGGGCATACAGGTCATTCATTAGTTTTTTTGCCCTTTCAGATGAAGTGCCTATCACCACCCTGTCCGGCTTCATAAAGTCATCCACCGCCACACCTTCCCGCAAAAATTCAGGATTGCTCACCACATCAAAAGGCACTTTGGCATTGGCCGCTATGGCCGCCTGCACCCTTTCGGCAGTACCTACCGGCACAGTGCTTTTATCAATAATCACGGTATACTCATCCAGCAGGTTGCCCAGTTCAGCAGCAACACCTAAAATGTATTTCAAATCGGCACTGCCATCTTCACCAGGTGGTGTGGGCAGGGCAAGGAAAATAATCTTAGCACCTTTTATCCCTTCGGACAATGAGCCGGTAAAATGCAGCCTGCCCTCCTTCTGGTTGCGTAAAAATATCTTTTCCAGCCCCGGCTCGTAAATGGTTATTTGCCCGGAACTTAGTTTATTAACTTTATCAATATCAATATCAATACAGGTTACATCATTACCCGTTTCGGCAAAACATGTACCCGTTACCAAACCTACATATCCTGTACCTACAACAGCTATCTTCATTTGTTTTCTGCTTTGTTTATTTTTTAGTTATTTACGAATGCTAAAACGTTATTTACGATAAAAGATTGTTGTTCTTCATCCAATTCTGTGTGTATGGGCAGCGAAATCACCCTTTCTGTCAACCAGTCGGTATCTGGCAGTATAAAGTTGCTTCCACCAAAGGCATCAAACATTTTTTGCCTGTGTGCCGGCACCGGGTAATATATCATGGAAGGCACCCCTTTTTCTGCAAGGTACTGGTTCAGTCCGTCCCTGTCAACCCCGTTTAATATCAATGTATACTGATGGTACACATGGTTGCTGTACGCTGTAGCCGTATGCGGTGTGGTAATCTTTTCGTTTTTAGCAAACGCATTATCGTAAAAAGCAGCGGCTTTTTGCCTTGCAGCAATATATTCATCTAAGTGGCGCAGTTTTATAGCCAGTATAGCAGCCTGCATTGCATCCAGCCGGGAGTTGCAGCCCACTACATCGTGGTAATAGCGCCTGCTCTGGCCATGAGAAGCAATCATTTTCAATTTCTCTGCCAGTGCATCATCATCGGTAAATATGGCGCCACCATCGCCAAAGGCACCCAGGTTTTTGGATGGATAAAAAGAAGTGCAGCCAATATGCCCGATGGCTCCTGTTTTCTTTTTACTGCCATCGCTGAAGGTATAATTACCACCAATGGCCTGGGCATTGTCTTCAATCACATACAGGTTGTGCCTGCGGGCAATGTCCATTATGGCTTCCATATTGGCAGCGTGGCCGTACAGATGAACCGGTATAATGGCTTTTGTTTTGGGTGTGATGGCTTTTTCAATTGCTGCAGCATCAATACAGAAAGTTTGTTTATCTACCTCTACAAAGATGGGTTTTACGCCCAGCAATGCCGCTACTTCCACTGTGGCTATGTAGGTAAATGAGGGAGTAATTACTTCATCACCCGGGCCAATGCCCAGTGCCATCATGGCTATCTGCAGTGCATCTGTGCCGTTTGCACAGGGTATTACATGCTTCGAGCCGTTGTAAACAGCCAGGTCTGCCGCAAAATCATTCACCACTTTTCCGCCAATAAACATGGAACTTTCCATCACACCAAGTACAGCCCTGTCCACTTCTTCCTTTATTTTAAAGTATTGGGTTTTTGTATCCACCATTTGTAACGGCCTCATAGCAAATTTTTAAGTGGCGCAAAGATAGTATTTCGGGGGTGAATTATGGCTGCCTTAGTTTGAATTGATTTAACCAATTATAGCCTGTATTTTTGGACAAATTTGATACACTTGAGCCTTTTTTTATATAACATTTTCCTTTCGGCATATAATGGCGGCATCAGGCTGGCTGCTTTGTGGAACCCCAAGGCCAAACTATGGGTGCGGGGCAGGCAGGCAAAGCGATGGAGGGCAGAAAGCACCGAAGGTAAAAAAGGGAAAACCATCTGGATGCACTGCGCCAGCCTGGGCGAATTTGAGCAGGGCCGCCCGGTGCTGGAAGCACTTAAAGCAGCATACCCGGCTTACAGCATTGTGCTTACCTTTTTTTCGCCCAGTGGTTACGAAGTAAAAAAGGATTATGCCGGTGCCGATGCGGTATATTACCTGCCCATGGATGGCAAAAACAACGCAGCACAGTTTATTGATGCTGTTAACCCCGCATTGGTGGTTTGGGTAAAGTATGAATATTGGTATTATTATTTAACTGGTCTGCAAAAAAGAAACATCCCGGTTTTACTTATTTCGGGCATTTTCCGGCCCGGGCAGCCTTTTTTTACATGGTATGGCCGTGTATGGCAGCAAATGCTGCACTGCTTTACCATGCTTTTTGTACAGAACGAGGCTTCAAAAAACTTACTGGGTACGGTTGGCATCAGCGATAAAGTAATGGTAACCGGCGATACCCGGTTCGACAGGGTTTTGCAACTGGCAGCGCAGGCAGAAGAAATACCGGCTATTACGGCTTTTTGTAGTGGCAGCAGGGTATTAGTAGCCGGCAGCACCTGGGAAGATGATGAGGCAGAGCTTATTCACTATGTAAGGGCTCATCCCGAAGTTAAATTCATTATTGCCCCGCATGAAATTAACCCTGCCAACCTGCA
>JANMDL010000528.1:0-1628 GCA_031376295.1 Chitinophagales bacterium | reverse complement strand
CGGAAGATAATGTAATGGTCTTGTCAAGGTATAAGTTGTTATCCAGGTAAACTAAGGCCAGCATAAAAGGGGTGCCAACCAGCTCTTCAGGAATTATGGCATCTACTGTACCGGCATCCCTGTAAGAAATAAGGTTGAACGTCTCGATCGGCATACCGGTAGCATCATCAATGGTAGTGAGTGTTGCGGTAACCGGGATCTCATTCGCTACGTCCGGGGAAAGGATGACATAGAAAACAGCGATCTGCCCTGAACTGATTGCAGCTCCATTATCGCCGATCTCCATTTCCTCTGGCTGGTTAATGAACGGATAAAACTTTGACAATTGGGAAGTGATAATCGGGCCCGAAGGCAGGTTACCAGCATTCATTTTGGCAACCTGTGATGTTGTGGTGGCCTTTTCATCAGCGACCAGGTCGCCTGCCGATTTGGAACAAGAAGACAGCATGAATACAATAGATGCAATCATGCCCAGGTGGAAGAGTTTTTTCATAAGGTGTATTTTAAAGGATTAAAAAATAATAACACAAAATACTCAATGCAGCCGTCACTGCAATAGTAATTGGCACATGTAAATTTTCAGTTATAAAGATAATTGTTACGATAGATATGTAAGGAATACATCCCTCGTTAAGAAGTAACACTTATGAAAACTTTCAATTCATTGTATGATAATCTTCTCAGTAAATCTCTTTCCTGACTTCTTATTAGTCAATGCAAGGAAATAACTGCCTGAGGCAACCGGAGGAACATCTATGTTCAATAATCTTGCTCCGGCATCTATCCAGATTTCCTGTTGATGCATGGATTGTCCGGATTGATTTAATAGTTGAAGAGTGTAATATCCTTCTTCGGTTTGTTTTAAGTCAATGTTCAGGTTGCTGCCGGATGGAACGGGGTTGGGGAAAACTTTAAAAATTTCAACTGAAGGGTTATTTAAAACGACAGGAATTAATGGGATTTTCTTTAATTCTTTTTTAGTTGGCGGCTTACGGCATACTACTACTGCTCCACCTATGAATATTGCTGGTTTTAATTGCAATATAATAGAATCGGAATAAGTTTTTTTGTCAACCAATGACTCGGTTGCCTCAAACCCAACACAAGAACCAACCAGGCTGATATTATTCCATCCTGCAAGGGGTGTTATTGAAAATGATCCGTTTTCGTTTGTCACAACTCCGGTCCTGGTTCCTTTAACATGAACTGTTGCGTTGGGAATAGGATTGCCTTTTTCATCAATCACTTTTCCTTTTATTACACTTGTTTCCACTTTTACAACCTGATAATTTAATACTTTACCCATCCTTAACTCCCTGTTGCAGATTATAACCACTTCCGGTAAAAGAACTGTGTCTGCTTTTACTGTATTATCAACAACTGTTTTCTTAGCAGGTGTAACCTTAACATCACCTTTAAGTGGTTGATTACGGATAACCCTCTTTACCCCGCCTGTTGTTATTGTTTGCACTTCAATTGGTTTGCTGGCAGTGTCTTTCACCACCGTGTTCACTGTTATCTGTCCCTGCGTTTTTTGCGCAGATGCTTTAATGGAAACTAAAAAAGCAGGCAAAGCAAACTGAAAAAAATATTTCACCCATGGAATTCTTTTCTTTGGTATTTCAATA
>JANMDL010000482.1:0-5026 GCA_031376295.1 Chitinophagales bacterium | reverse complement strand
ACGCCCACCGGCACATCGGCCACCATGCGGTATTTGCAGGCCGATATGAGTAATTTTTCTGTTTCTTCAATTGCTTCCGGCAGGCTGATATTGAGCTTGGGCTTGTTGTACGCATCGTACACATCCCAATACTTTTCTGTTTTTAATTGGCCGCCTGTGGCAGATAAGGTGAGGTAATGCCCCGGCAACAGCTTATGCGTATTGCTGAATATGGACAATGGCGCAAGGATATAACCATACTGCAAAAACTGGTGAACTGCCTGCTGGTTAATTTCTTTTTTAAAACCGGGATGCTGGTGAAAACTTTTTAACTCAGATGAAAAAAGAAACAGCCCCTGGTGCCAGTAATAATACAATGGTTTTACGCCTGCCCTGTCGCGGAAGCAAACCAGTTCCTTAGTTTCTGTATTGTAAATTACAAATGCAAACATGCCTATAAAGCGGCCAATCATTGCTGCGCCCCATTGTTCCCAGGCATGCAGCACTACTTCGGTATCGGAATGGCTCACAAACTGGTGACCCAGTTTTTCGAGTTCAACCTTTACTTCGGCATAATTGTACATTTCGCCATTGAAGATGATGCACCAGTGCTTGTGCCACATGGGCTGCCTGCCCGCTTCTGATAAATCGATAATGGAAAGCCGCCGGTGACCAAGGCCAACCTGGCTGTTATCTAATTGAAAAAATTCGTATCCGCTGCCATCGGGGCCACGGTGCTGCAGCACATCTGTACAGCTTTTAAGTATATCCTGTGAAGATGAATTTTTAAAATCAATAAATCCTGAAATACCACACATGTACCTTTTTTTAAATGGCTAAAAAATCAGCCCACTGAATATTACCTGCGTTATAAAACGCAAATTTATCTGCCGAATTGTTACCCGCCTGTAATAAAAACCATCAGGCATCAGCCTGCCTGCCAGATACTGTATCTAGTATATTTAAATAAACGCTTTGATTGGCATGAATAGAAAAATAATTTTCAACACGCTTTGCTGCATTACTGCCTGTAGCTGCTCTTAGCTGCTGGTCGTTCATCAGTTTTTCAAGTGTTTTTATCCATGCCTCATCACTACTTACCAAAAAACCGCTCACTCCATCTTCTATCACCCTGAAGTTGGTGCCAACAGCCGTGGCTACGGTGGGGATGCCAAGCGCCATATACTGTAATGCTTTCAGGCTGCTTTTTCCAAGTACAAATTCAGCATCGGGCAACGGGTAAATGCCTATATCAAACCTGCTGATTACTTCCACTTCGTATGCTTCCTTCCAGGGAATGGCTTCAATATCAAGACCATCTTCCTGTAATGTTTCTGCCCCCATTACCACCAGTTTAAAATCAATTGACTGTTTCAGTTTTTTTAATGCCGGAAAAATAGTTTGCATATGCCATATGGTGGAGTGGCTTCCGCTCCATCCCAATATGGGTTTGTTTTCTCTGAAGCTGTAATCTGTTTTTGGCCTGTACAGGCCGGTATTAATGGTGGAGGAGATATCTGTTGTTTGCTGGTTGTACTGCCGCACAAATTTATCCAGGTGCGGTGTACAGGTAATTACATGATCGGCCTTTTTCATCAGCAATATGGGTTTGCGGTATCCCTTCATCATGCGTATATACCAGGAAACCCTGTTGAATTTGAGGTAAACGAGGTCGTCAATATCATATATCATTTTTTTTGCAAGGCTGCTGTACAACCATTCGAATAATGGCGGACCAAAGGGGGTTACCCAAAGATGAATATATACGAGATCGTATTTGCGGATAGAAAAAAGAAGCGCAGTTCTTTTAAGGTACCCATTGATCGACTTGATGGTTTTTTTTAATATATTACCCGGCTTGTGTACAATTTGCCAAAAGCCTTCATCTATAAAGGGTTTTATGGTTACGCTGTAGCCATTTTGCTCAAACCAGGCATAATACTGCTCAAACTTGAGGCGCTGACTTGGAGCCACGCCTTTAGGGTAAGGGCATACTATTAATATTTTTTTTGGTTTGGCCATTTTGCGGCTGTAGTTTTTACTTTATATGAAATACAAACTTAAAACAACTGTATCAAATGCGGTTATCCTGTAAAAAGAAAAACCGGCTTTTACTGTAATTGTACCTTCTTCATTGTTCCACCATCATTTGCCCAAAGATAAACATTACCGGTACCGCTGTCTTTCCACACATGAAAAGTTCCATCTGGCTGATCGGCCGTGGTAGGATTGCCTGTCTTTATTTTAATGTTATTATCATACACCGTGTTCTTCCACAAACCATTTTCAAAGGTTTTCATCTTATTGTCGGTGCTGCTATAATACATTACTCCGTTGGCTCCTGCCGGGGCGGAAGGGAGTGTGCCAATGCGTACTTCGCCGCCAATATCCAGGGTGTAATTCAATGTGGCAAAACTGGTATTGATACCTACCCGGTGGTAAAAAAAATCGCCATTAATAAGGTGGGTAGTGCTATTGCTGTTGTTGATAACCAGCTTGTAGTTTTGAACGGGGGCATCACCAGTACCCGCAAAAGGACCAATAAATACATTGTAACCGCCCTGCGTGGCGGCTGCTGTAAAAGAACCAAGATATACATTGAAGCTGCCGGTACTGTCATCCCTGCCGGCCTGGGCACCCATGGCCAGGTTGTACAGCCCATTTTTATTGGCCTTTAAGGCATCATTACCAAACCAACTGTTGTATAACCCTCCAGCCATAGCAATACCGCTATTGGCCCCTGCCCCGGTATTAAAAGAGCCGGTTACAGTTTGTACATTATTACCTACCAGCACGTTGCCCACACCAGTTGTTACATTACGGCCTGCCGTGGAACCAACGAACACATTTCCGGCGCTGCCTGCCTGCAGGTTGTAGCCCGACTCGTTGCCCAATGACACATTATTAATACCACCGGTGGCATTTTCGCCACACAGGTAGCCTATAAAAAGATTTTTTAAGCTTTCCACATAAGTGCTGCCTCCCGTAAGGGCAAAGGCTGCCTTAAAACCAATGGCGATATTATCGGCTCCATCACTGTTGCCCAGGGCGTAGGAGCCTATGGCTACATTTTTTTTGGCAAGTGTATTAAAGCTGCCTGCGCCAGTACCAAGATATACATTTTGCTGCACCACCAGCCCGGCATTGTGCAAAAAAGGTATGCCCTCTTTATAAATAACCCCTGTGGTGGGTGTGCTGTTGGGCATATTGATGTTCCCGTCTAATTGCATATTGCCTGCCAGGTGCAGCTTGCTTACCGGGGCATTGGTACCGATACCCAGGTTCCCGGTGTTGCTGCTGTGGGCATTGTTGCCGTTTTGCACCCATACATTCGTACCCGTGGCAATGCTTGTCCAGCCGGTATCGAGCCGCATAAAGAATACGCTGTCGGTAATATTGAAGACCAATAAACCTTTGGCCGGGTTGCTGATGGCCTGCATCTGGCTGGTGGTCATGCGGGGCAGCAACAGTCCTTTGGCAGTACTTTCCACATGCAGCATGGCACTGGCGTGGGGACTGCCGGGGATATCGCTGATTTTTACCTGTGCCGTTGTAAAAAAAGGCAATAGCGTAACAATTACCAGTAAACGTAGTTTCATAACCTGTTATTTAAATGATGTAAAATGTATTCCATTGGTATTTTGCCGGCTATGTTACTTAACTATATAGGCAAATTTATTTTTTAGTTTAAGGAAAGGCGATTCAAAAAAGTGGTAACTAAAGTAAGCCAGCCCCATAGAAAGACCAAGCCCAAAGGTAAAGTCTATTACCATAATCAGCCAGGGGTTGTTTAGTTTGAGTATTTTTTCTGATACAATATGCGCCGCAAGTATTCCTGCACTGTGCAGGCAATACAGGCCATAAGTATAGTTGCCCCACCTGCTCAGCCATCTGCTCTTTTCCATTTTTAAGGGAGAATGAGCCGCAAAGTTCTGTTCGGCTATTACAAAGGCAAAAAACAGGGCATATACATAGCGCTCTGCTACTGCTAAAGCGGGTGTGGTAAAAATTTTATAATTAAAAAGAATGATACCGATGCCTGCTGCATAAACTGCTGCAATTACTTTTTTGGGCATACCAGCCATCATCCGTTTAAACGGTGGATGAAAGAAAGCGAGCCAGGCCAGCATCCCGCCAATCACCATATCGCCAAATACTGCCAGTGTATGATAGTAATTAACCTTCCATTCTGCTGCATGAAGGCTGCGGAACAGGATAGTGCCTGCAAGCAGCAACACCAGTACTTTGGTAAGGTGGCGCACAGGGGTAAGTGCCATTATCAGTGGCCAGGCAAGGTAAAACTGCTCTTCTACGCCTACCGACCAAAGTACATTCAGCAGCGACGAATCGGCAAAGCCTTTGCGTATCATTTCAAAATTACTTACAAACAGCATATACCAGCCAGCGCTGTGTGTTTCGCCGGGTACATCGCCCATCACTTTTTTTAACAGGGGAAAAATCACAAAGCCGGCTAATACAATTAAAAAATACATGGGCCATATCCGCAGTATGCGCCGCATGTAAAAGTTAGGTATGTTTATCTGCCGGTTCTTTTCTTTTTCGCTGATGAGCAGGTAGGTGATAAGAAAGCCGGACAATACAAAAAACAGGTTTACCCCCAATGCCCCGTTTTGCTTTTGTGCATTTACAAATTGCCATACAGCACTCAACCGGTTTGAGCTGAAGCAATCTGCATTGAGGGTATGGTGAATAAATACTGCGAAAAAAGCAATAAAGCGCAGTCCATCTAAGTTGGGAAAAAATATTTTTGTTTGCTGACGGGTCATGCATTACAATTGAACTGCAAATTTAACAAACCATACCCTATTACATATATATTGATTAAAAGTATTTGAAATGGGTTGACTTTTCATAATTACCCAAGCCATTTTGTTGCAGATTACTGGCCGGAGCAAAACGAAATAAATTTAGCTAACCGGTGCTTGCTGCCCTGATTCGGTTGTATAAATGTTTCTTAACTCTTTCATGTGGTGTTGCAGTGTGAAATTTTCAAGTACTATCTAAAGCAAGAGTACTTGAAAATTTC
>JANMDL010000444.1:0-1966 GCA_031376295.1 Chitinophagales bacterium | reverse complement strand
GCACAATCAGAACTTGAAGTGGCCTTAGCGGAATGGGCTCTCACAAAATCGTCAACTGCTTCGCACTGACTTGCCTTCGGAAGCAGTAGGGCCATCCGCCCGAGGAATGCTAGCGGAGGAGGCGGCTGATTCATTATCGGCAACTTTCATGTCGCCAAGATTGATGGAAGAAAAATCCAGTTCACCCATCGAGGCTGCATCAGGACTGACTTTTTGCTCAGCCTTCCCAGCCGGTTGCGAACGCACGTTCTCAGCCAACTTGCCCCTATCCGAGTTCTTGCCCCTATTCGCGGCCACGTCCGCAACTTCCTTGGACGCTGTGCTCACAGACATGTTTTTGCGGAAGCTCTCACGCTCCAGAATTTTCTCCGCTTCCTCTCGGCTTCCGCTCTCGTATGCACGAATGAAGTCCTTTCGGTCCGTTTCAGGAATTGCATCCACCCTAGAGGATGAACCGTCCCGCTTTTTTAACTCGGTGTAGGCCCATTCCGTTTCCTTTTCACGGACCACCTTCGGAAGATCCTTGAACTTGTATTCGTCGCGGCGAATACCTTCCCAAATGCGGTGACTCATTTCGGATTTGCCGCTCTCACTCAGGCGGTCCCACGTCTGCGCATAGAATTTCTCTAGGCTTCCAAAATCCTGCTTCGTGAAAAACTCTTTTCCGAGGAAGCCGCTGTAGGTTGCCTTTTCTGATGCACTCAGAGCGGCCTCCTTTTCCGCCAGAGCCGCGATGGCGACCTCAGCCTGCTTCCGAGCTTCGTGCTCGCCCTTTGATTGTTCAATCTTCTTCTCCAAAGCAGCAACGCGGCCTTTCGCGTTTTGCAGGAAGTTTTCAAAAACCGACCGGGTACCCGGTGTGGAAACGGACTTCGCCGTTTCCACTTCTGAAATCGCCTTCATCAAACTGTCCCGTTCCAGTTCATCCAGCTTCGAGTCGTTGTCACTTTCCGTCATTTGACCACCCTCCCCACATTATACCGCCGAATTATTGCAGAAATATGACATCTAAAATCGCAAGGGAAACAGGGCTTTGGGAGCGAGGCGAGTTGCTTATTGCCAAACGTCGCTAGAATCAGCAGCGTGAATTTCAAGCACTACCACAGAAGGAAATCGTCCTTGACTTCCCCAGAGCCAGACTTATGGTAATTATATGAAAGCTCCTGAAAACCATTCAGCGGTAGGGGCGTATAAAGGGGGTGTTTTGGAAGGTGAGAACCGCGTTGAAATTGTGAATCGGATCATCCCAAGCTCTGGCGGCAACATTGTATGTGTCCTGGCTGAAGCTCATCCGCTCAGCGAATTTGCTGCGTCATTTGACCACCTGATCATTGCCCGCAACGACGAGTTCTCAGAAACCGGACAGGTATCTGTGGTTTCGATGTTTTTCTCTCTCGGCTTCGACTCCCGTGGGCTCCAAAAATGCGAATTTCACTTCACGCTCAACAAGCAGGGGAATTTCGTTGATTTTGAAGAAGTTTTCTTGCACGAGCCAATGTCCGCCAGCAAGGGGTCGGCTAGATGTGTACCCTATTATCCGTCAGAAGTTTCCCAAAGCCAGCTTGAAACGCTGGCGACAAAAGCGGATGGATTTCTGGAAATTGCGAAGACGGCAAAGGATTACAAGCCGATTCCAGCCCATCACCCACTTCTTCGAGAATATCAAGTCCGCTTGGAGTTTGTCTCCGGTCCGAAGCAAAGGTAGGAAAATTTTAGGGCAATTCAGCGAGCAAAGTCAGCAAGCCCTCGTCCCAGCGGAATCCGACCACCCGATGGCCTTTGGCCTGAATCTGCCGTCGGGCAAAGCGGAATTTCAAGGCATTCATGCACCCCGGCGGGAACGGTTTATAAAACGTGGCTGGGAACTCTTCGTAAACAACACGGAAGTAGGGTAATGTATTCATGAGGAGGAGGCGGAGGGGATTCTAATTAAAAAGTAAACCTGTGCGAGGCTCTGTTGCAAGGG
>JANMDL010000327.1:0-10894 GCA_031376295.1 Chitinophagales bacterium | reverse complement strand
TACTTACGAACTGGATGTATGGAACCAGGACTGGAAACACGACTGGCCTACCTGGAGGGAAATGTTACCGATGTATTTGAAAACGAGGTTTTAACACTGTTTAAAATAATTTTAAATTGCCACTGAATCACAGAAACACTGCTTTTGTATTTTTTCTGTGATTCAGTGCCTTCAGTGGCACATCCTAAGCTGCGCAGCTGCGTTGCTCTTATGCTGATTATTACTACTTTATTTTTCTATTTTATCGCCGGGGTAATTCCCGGCATTTTTTATTCCCAAATCTTTCCCCACCGCTTTGCCTCACCCGCAGCCTTCGTACATTTGCGGTATGATGAAGGAGATTTTAGCTCAACTGAATGAGCCACAGCGGGAAGCAGCAATACACCTTGATGGGCCGATTATGATTGTGGCAGGTGCAGGCAGCGGTAAAACCAAGGTACTCACCACCCGCATTGCCAACCTGATGGCCAATGGTGTGGATGCATTTAACATACTGGCACTTACATTTACCAATAAAGCTGCTGCCGAAATGAAGGAGCGGATTGGACATATATTGGGCAACAGCGAAGCCCGCAACCTGTACGTTGGCACTTTTCACAGCGTATTTGCACGCATATTAAGGGCAGAAGCCAATAAAATAGGCTACCCCAATAATTTTACCATTTACGATACGGATGATGCTAAGAGCGTGGTGAAAACGGTGGTAAACGAAATGAACCTTGATGACAAGCAATACAAGGCCAATATTGTGTACAACAGAATTTCATCTGCAAAAAACTCATTGGTGGGGCCTGCGGAATACATCAACGACTGGGCACTGCAGCAGGAAGACAGCCGTGCCAACCGCCCCATGATTGGCCAGATATACGACAGCTATGCCAAGCGCTGCTTTAAAAACGGCGCCATGGATTTTGACGACCTGCTTTTTAAAATGTACCTGCTTTTAAAAAATGTACCAGAGGCCCTCAGCAAATACCAGCGCAAGTTTAAATACATTTTAATAGATGAGTACCAGGATACCAACCCCGCCCAGTACGAAATAATCAAATTGCTGGGCGCCATGCATGAAAATGTGTGTGTTGTGGGCGATGATGCACAGAGCATCTACAGCTTCAGAGGTGCCACAATCGAAAACATACTGCAGTTTCAAAAAGATTATGACAATGTGAAAGTGGTAAAGCTGGAGCAGAATTACCGCAGTACCAAAAACATACTGAGCGTAGCCAACGAAATTATCAGCAATAATAAAAATCAGATAGAAAAGCGCCTGTTTACTGATAATGCAGAGGGTGAAAAGATAAACCTTGTGCGTACCATGACAGATAACGACGAGGGCAAATATGTGGCCGATACCATACAGGAGCAAAAGCTGCGCAACCATTTTTACAACCGTGATTTTGCCATCCTGTACCGCACCAATGCCCAAAGCCGCAGCTATGAGGAAGCACTCCGCCGCATGGGTATTGCCTACCGCATTTACGGCGGCATCAGCTTTTACCAGCGCAAAGAGGTGAAGGATTATATTGCCTACCTGCGCCTGGTGGTAAACCCTAATGATGAGGAAGCATTAAAACGCATCATCAACTTTCCGGCAAGGGGCATTGGCAAAACATCGGTTGAAAGGGCCGTGCTGGCTGCCAATGATAACAATATCAGCATGTGGCAGGTATTGGAAAAAGCGCAGAACTATGGCTTTAAAAGCGGCACATTAGAAAGCATTGACAACTTTGTAACCATGATAAAAATGTTTCAAAGTGAGCTTACAAAAAAGAATGCTTATGACCTGGCGGTGATTGTGGGCAAAAGCACCAATATTGTAAAAGAGCTATTTACCGATAAAACGACTGAAGGCCTGGCCCGCTACGAAAACGTGCAGGAATTGGTAAACTCCATTAAAGAGTTTATTGAAACACCGATGAATGAGGAAGATGGCGAAGTGGGTGAAAAAGACCTGGGCACTTACCTGCAGCAGATTGTGCTGTTAACGGATGCTGATGATGACAAGGCAGATAATGATGTGGTAAAACTGATGACCATACATGCCGCAAAAGGGCTGGAGTTTCCCGTGGTGTTTGTGGGTGGGTTAGAGGAAACACTTTTTCCCAATGCCATGGCCATTAATACCCGGGAGGAACTGGAAGAAGAGCGCCGCCTGTTTTACGTGGCCATTACCCGTGCCAAGCTGCGGCTCTTCCTCACATTTGCCAATGCCCGTTACCGCTTTGGGCAGTTACAGCAAAACGACCCCAGCCGCTTTATTGACGAAATACCCGAGCAGTTTGTTGATAAAAGCTATGCCGGCGGGGGCGTACGCAACCTGGGCGGCAGCAGTGCCTTTGAGCGCATGAACCGTGGCTTTGGTAATAGCAATGGCAATAACAACTGGAACAAACCTGCCCAGCAGGCCGAAAAGCAATATGGTGCGCCACCCGCCAAAAAAGCAGCTACACCACATGCCCTTACGCCCAAGCCGCAAAATAAAGTGGTGGAGCATACGCCCAGTGCCGGTTTTGCCGCCAGCGATACCAGCAACCTGCAAGCCGGCCAGCAGGTAGAGCATCAAAAGTTTGGCTTTGGCGAAGTGCAGAAGATTGAGGGCAGCGGCCACAACCCCATTGCTACGGTGCTGTTTAAACTCAATGGTGAAAAAAAGATCATGCTGAATTATGCGAAGCTGAGGATAGTAGAGAGTTGATAGTTTGAACGATAATTTTTTCCGGTAACAAATACTGTTCACGGGCTTTTATTAACACTTGATATTTTGTGTGGCACCCACTGGTCGGAATCCGAAGCAAATGGAAAACTCACTGGTCGGTGTCCCCACAGAACGCAATTATTTTGTACCCGATTGGCGGATAACCAAAAAATATTTGGAAATATGGTAGTAAAAGAACTACCTTTATTTTCTATATACAACAAGGAGGTTATTACAAATAACTAAATACAAATGAATATGGAAAATTTGTAATGTCAAAAGCACTGGTACATGAAATCATCAGAGTTACACAGAAAAATAAAGAAAAACGGCTGGAGGTTTGTTAAGGCAGAAGGCAGCCATTATATCTATGAAAAAAATGGCAGGCATTACCCCGTTCCATTTCATGGGCCAAAAGAAATGGGTAAGGGTATTGCAATAAAAATTGTAAAAGAGATGGGGCTGGTATAGCCCGGCCCCATCATTAAAATAGAGATAAAATTATATGAAAAAGGTAAAAATCGTTATTGAACGCAGCAACGATTTGTTTAGTGCTTACGCCGAAAATGTGGAGGGCGTATATGGTGGCGGAGACACGGTGGCAGAAGCTAAAGCATCCATTGTTAAATCTATTGAATTGCTGCACAAATACAATAAAGCACATATCCCGGCTGTATTAAAAGGGGAGTACCAATTGGTTTTTAAATTTGATGTGGAAAGTTTTTTGAATTACTATAAAGGCATTTTTACCAATGCTGCATTAGAGCGTATTACCGGCATCAATCAAAAGCAGTTACAGCACTATGCCACCGGCTTAAAAAAGCCAAGGGAAACACAAGTAAGAAAAATAGAAACAGCCCTTCATAAACTGGGCAATGAACTTGTGGCGGTGGAATTGTAAATGCAGATACACGGTTGCTGCTGATTGCACGAATTTATTAAGAAGCCGCCAATACCCAATTCCTAATACCCAACCTCTCCGCCGTTAGGCTGGATACCCTCCTGCAAATCAACTTCCAGTTCAGGAAAAAGATACGCATCTTTTAAATTATACACCCTCGCAATAGCCTGTTTCTCCGCAATGCTCAAAAACTTTTCGGGGTGCTTTATTTTGCGGTAAAAAGCCGATTGGCTGCAGCCGAGTACTTTCTCTATCTGCTCCTTGTACTTTTTAGCTATGCCATCTTCCAGGCTGTCGTGAAAGTTTTTCCAGCAGTTGGGGGTTGTTTCGTTTGCCATAATTTTTTTTACCACAAATAGAATGGTTGTATTGTTGTTGGCGGCCAAATACCGGGCATATCTTATAACTGGTGGTTATATGGCATAACTTGCGCTGATTTTTATATCTTTATTCACTAAAATGCTATATTGTGAACATGAAGGAAAAAGTAATAGCCAATATTAAAACAATCAGGGAAAGCAAAAACCTGAAAGCCGAATTTTTGGCCACCCACCTGGGTATAAGCCAGCCCGCCTACAGCAAAAAAGAAACCGGTGAAAATGATTTTACCCTGCCCGAACTGATAAAACTGAGCGATGTGCTGGAAGTGCCATTGGTGAAAATTATTGATTTGGATTTGGCAAGGATTATTAATAACACTGAATTTCATGACCATTCAACCGGGGTTATTGAGCATCAAACAATTAGTGCAGAAGGGTATTTAGTAGCGATAGAAACACAAAAGCAGGAAATTATTTTTTTAAGGGAGCAGTTGAAGGTGCTTACACAAGCACTGGCCGGGAAGGGGTAAAAAAATACGCATGACTTGTATTATTTGTGATGCTGATTTAATTAATAGCTCAATTGAGCATATAGTTCCTGAATCTTTGGGAAACGTGAGTTATGTATTGGCGGCAAATATAATCTGTAACATTTGTAATCATAATTTTTCTAAGTGGGAAGAAAAAGCACTAACAAAATCTTACTTAGCGTTTATCAGGATTAAAAATGGAATTAAAACAAAAAAAGGAAAACCATCGACATTACAAATTGGAAATATTAAGGCTCGTGGAAGTAACGAATTTGAAAAAGATATAATAAAATTAAAAGGATTTGAAGAAAAAGATATTTCAAGTACTGGCCCCCAAAATGGCAGTTTTCAGATAACAATGCCAGATTTTGACAAGTCGGATATGGCGGCATCAAGAATGTTGCTTAAAATTGGTTACGAAGCTATTTATAAGTCACAAAATAAATTATTTCAACGACTTGACTTTACGCAACTAAAAACCCATCTAACAAAAAAAGATAATAGAGATTGGCCTTTTTTAACCTCACACAATCAATATTATACTTTTAAAAGCATTCCAACCTTTTTTGATAAGTATAAACTCAATAGTATTAAATGCAGGCTGACTTACGCTGAGATTTCTGAAAGTATACTTCTTTTTGACTTTAAGTATGACTTCTGGAATTTGACAATTAATCTGCTAAATAGAGATTATTCCTGGGTTAAGCCATATTTGGAGAATGACACAAGTGCGTCTTTGTATCCAGTGCATTTAAAGGAAAGTAAACTATATGATATTCAAACTTCCAAATCTAAATGAAAAATTGTGGTAAGTTTTCTTGAAAGTAGTATAAAATAAATTCAAAAAAACTTTTACTATAACGGCTGATTATGTGTATAAAAAAATTATAAAATGAAATTAAAAGTATCTTTAATTCTTGTTGCTTTATTTATTTCCACTACCGGGTTTACTCAAGCATTATCAAAAGCTGTTTTTAAGATTTCTAGTTTTAAAACAGAAACTTTTTCAACTCTTTCATTTGGCAATGTAATAATTGAGGTAAATGAAAGTGGTGAGATTAAATCCTTTAATACAATTTCCGGTGGAGATTTTGATTACTGGGAAGGTTTCAGTGGAAGTGAGAAACTTGGGAAAGTAAAATCTATTGAAGGAAACTCTCAAAGTATTTATGCTTTAGTGCAATGATATTTTCACTCTATACAGCCCCGCTTAGTACAAACTCATCCCCTCGCCTTAAAAACACTTACTGGCGCAGGCGTCTCGCCTGTGCCTCAAAATAAGTATCACTCAAAAACAGCTAAATTCCACCCCCACTACATTCCGTTCGGTGAGGACACCGACCAGGGTTGTAAGTATCAAAAAAATCTATCCAGGACTGCATTCCGTTCGGTGAAGAAATCAAGCAGGTTGTAGCAATAAAATCTATTCCTACTTACATTACGTTCGATTGAACACCGATCAGGGTGTAGTGCCGGTTGGCACCTGGCCTTTCCGCCACAGGCGGATTGCTCCGTCAGACCGCAGCACTACGCTCCCATGTGCTGACGGACCTACTGACACGTACAGACATGGGAACAACCCACAGCAAAAATCTACCCCACTCACATTCCGTTTGGTGGCACACTGGCCAGGGAAGTAGTGATATGCATAATATTTTCATAAAAAACATGTACTTTTGAGTAAAGCATTACAAATGGGTGCCATTGTACAACATACTGATGATATCGCCGATTATTACCTGGGGGTACTGCAAAACCTCAACCACGATAGTAAGCTTGATTTAATAAGCAAGCTTTCGCAATCATTAAAAATGGCTGTACCTGCTGAAGTCATTACATTACAATCCCTTTACGGCGCTTATCAATCCGAAGAAACAGCCGAAGACATTATTGCTGCCATCAGGTCTGCCCGAACTTTTAACCGCAATACGGAGCCGCTTTGAAAAAATATCTTTTAGACACCAATATCTGTATTTATTTTCTTAAAGGTAAATACGGCCTTAATGACAAGATAGCTGCAACAGGGCAGGAGAACTGCTTTATTTCCGAAGTAACAGTGGCCGAAATGAAATACGGTATTGAAAACAGTAAAACACCTGATATAATGCGGCCATTGGTAGAGGCTTTCATTTCAAAATTTGTAGTAATACCTATCTATGCTTCGCTGGATGTATATGCAAAGCAAAAAGCCAACATGAAGAAAAAAGGCTTGCTCATAGATGATTTTGATATCCTGATTGGGGCAACCGCTATTAACCACAATATGATAATGGTAACAAATAATACCGCACATTTAGAAAGGCTTGATAATATTGTAATTGAAGACTGGACTGGCATGTAATTATTCAGCCATATACACTGATGGTATTTTTTTTAATCAAATTCTTTGCGGGAAGAAATGTAGCAG
Organism: Chitinophagales bacterium; assembly: GCA_031376295.1. Taxonomy (GTDB): domain Bacteria; phylum Bacteroidota; class Bacteroidia; order Chitinophagales; family Chitinophagaceae; genus Ferruginibacter. Next base: position 4,041 of record JANMDL010000327.1, on the reverse strand, counting down.
CAAAAACATTCCGTTAGGTGAGGGCACCGACCAGGGTGTGGTACCAATCAGGCAAGTAAAACCCAAAATTCAATACCTTTATAACCACAGCAATAATATCATCCCCATGGCAGAATTAAAAACAAAAAAAACCGAACTGAGCGTAGATGCTTTTATAAAAATAGTGGCTGATGCCCAAAAACAAAAGATGCATACATCATTCTGGAACTGATGGAAAAAGCCACTAAGGCAAAAGCAAAAATGTGGGGATCGGCTATTATCGGTTTTGGCGACAGGCGTATAAAATACGAGAGCGGCCGGGAGCTGGACTGGTTTGTAATGGGCTTTTCGCCACGCAAGCAAAATTTTGCCCTGTACATATTTGGCACAGTTGAAAAGCAACAGGCCCTTCTTAAAAAACTGGGGAAATACAAAACCGGCAAAGGTTGCCTCTACATCAATAAGCTGGAAGAAGTGGACATGGCAGTGCTTAAAGAAATCATCAATAAAGGATTGGTTAAGTAACAAAACTGCACCACGATCAACTCATCCCACTCAGCACAACCTGTGCCGCCAGAGCGGTATCAGCACATTAGCAAATCATCACATTTGCTAATTATCACATTTTCTTCCTTTGTCATTCCCCCGTCATTTTAAAAATTTCCCTTTTTCCCGGGCAGCGATAACACTGCCGCAGTGGTCATATAACCGTAACCAAAACAACAATAATGAAAACTTTTTTAATCCCCGTAGCTGCCCTGCTGCTTTTTGCGTGTAAGGGCAAGCCCGCCGAAGTGGGTGAAGTGGATGCATGGGTACCTGTGTACAGCCCCAAGGCAGATGCCGAGCGCATCAGCAATGCAAGCCCGCAGCCATTTGTAAACGGCGGAAAAATTGCCACACTGGGTAATACGCTTTTCCAGGTGGAGCAGGACAAGGGCATTCATATCATCAACATCAGTAACCCCGCTGCCCCGGTAAAAACAGGCTTTATCAATATTGCGCTTTGCAGGGAGCTTACCCTCAAGGGTAATTATTTGTACACCAACAATATGGCCGATATGGTGGTGCTGGATATCAGCAACACAGTCAGTACACCGGTTACATCCCGTATAAGCAATGCCTTTCCCAACTTGGGTGTGCAGTTTCCGCCCGATGCTGCCACAGGTACTTATTTTGAATGTGCCGATGCTGCCAAAGGTGTGGTGATCCGCTGGGAACTGAAAAAAATTACTAATCCAAAATGCCGCAGATAATGAAAACGATACAACTACTATTTACCGCCTTTATACTGCTGCTTGCTGCAGCTTGCAACAAATCAGCTGATGTGTCATCCTCCACAGCTTCCAATGGCTCACTTACCCGCTTTATCACCGTGGGCAATTACCTGTATGCTGTTGACAACAGCAGCCTCAAAGCCTATAGTATCACCACTCCGTCAACGCCCGTTTTTAAGTCAAGTACCCCCGTAGGCTTTTCTATCGAAACCATTTTTCCTTACCAGGATAAGCTGTTTATCGGCTCGGCCAATGCCATGTTTATTTTCAGCATCAGCAATCCCGAGCAACCGCAAAAACTGTCGGAAACCGTATATTTTGTACGTGGCAGGGATCCCATTGTGGCATTTGATTCGGTTGCTTATTCCACCGTACGCAGCTTTGGCGGAGGCGGTGGTGGTGTGCTTAACGTGTTCAATATCAAAAACATCAACCAGCCGACCTTGATTACCAGGGAAGGAATGACCAACCCCTATGGCCTTGGTGTAAAAGATTCTGCCCTGTATGTATGCGATGGTACGGCCGGGTTAAAAATGTACAATATCAGTAAACCCTATCAGCCGGCAAACCGTGGCAGCCTCAGTATTCCTGAAATTATTTACGATATCATTCCGCAGGGCAATACCCTTGTTTGCTACATTCAGGGCGGTATCTGTTTAATTGATATCAGCAACCGGTTTAATCCCGTAATTATTGCCAAGCTAAAAAATTAATACCCTGATGTTTACAACAAGAATTTTTATCAGCGCCTTGCTGCTGGTATGTAGTGTGACCGCAATGGCGCAAAAAAAATCCATTGTATTAAGCTGGTTACCTACTGCCTTTATTGAAACGGATGCCGGTTTTACTGCCGGTGTGGAGTATGGCCTCGGTAACCGGTGGAGTGTGCTTACCGATGCGGGTATCATCTTTTACGCCCCTGGTGAAAATGGTAATGATAACAGCCGTGATGGTGTACTGGGCTATAAAATTAAACCGGAACTGCGGCTGTATTTTCACGATAAGAAAGTACTGTACGGCGGCTTTGTAAGTATTGAAGGCTTGTACAAGCATGTAAACTACCAGCGCTTTGATGGCCTGCCGGTTTTCGACAACCTGGGCAACCTTGCCTATACATATTTGGGCGGTTACCGTATTATCAAAGATGTAATTGGGTTTAATATCAAGTTTGGCTACCGCTTTTACTTTGGTCCCGAAAACAAATTTGGTATGGAATTTTATGGCGGCTTTGGTGCCAGGCAAAAAAACTTTGCCCTGCGTGACCTGCCGCCCGGCGGCAGCTTCGACCGCAGTTTTTTCCGGGGGCGTTTTTTTAATACCCACTGGCGGGAAGGCGGCCTGCCCAACGCTGCATTTGGGTTTAAACTTCTGTGGCGGGTGAAGTAGAGAACCAGGAAATTGAACCAATACATTGGGGGTACTGACACAAGCGGTACATTTTAAATTGCCCGGGCAGGGTGGCTGTAAAACTGCTGCAATAACCTCATGGGCGTATACTTACCCCGTTGGATAAAAGCCAGAGGGGGGCGAATTGAGGAGTTTGTAATCCGCCGCAGGCTGCAAAATAGCCGCCAGAGTAGGTTACATGATTTCAGGGAAATTTAAGTTGGCGGCTATGGTTTTTCCGCCAGCCAGCGACAATTTTGAATGCACCCGTACAGAAAATATTCTGGTAAAAACCAGGGTGCCTGCACTTTAAACAGGCCTCATTTGTTTTTTTTAATTTTAGATATGGTTTGCCCTTTTGATGCAGATGGTTTCTCCATATCCTTAATGGCAAAGTCAACAGCCGATTTTATTAAATCCTTTACTTTTTTATTTCTGTAATCGGTTGGGGAAGCCACAGGGATATGCCTTATCAGGTTTCCCGTGCCTGTCAATAATTTGTGCGGGTCATCAAGTAATGTTCCTTTGTTAAAACCCAGGTTGAGGTGATTGGTATAAATTGGCAGCATACAAAACGCATCCGACAGTTTTTCGGAAATAGAAAATACTGATGTTAACGCATGTGTATGATACAGTAATTCGTTACAATCGGGATAAATATCAAGTATGTATGCCCGCAAATCTTTAAAAACACTTATTAGTGTCCGTTCCTTTAATTCCAAAAGGAAAAGGAAGTCTGGATGTATATGACTGTCTTTGCGCATCATTTTTTAAAACAGTAAAATCAGTACACTCTACCCACCGTATCGCAAGCCGCCTTCAGTAATGAGTTGGCATCATTGGCATCCTGCCCTTTTTCCCAAAGCATTACACCATTGCCCCGCTGCTTTGCAGCCATTGCTTTCAGTTTTATGGTAGGCGTACCATTGTAATAAACAGTATAGGGTGTGGCAAAACCGCTGCTGGTTACTACAGCCGAATCAGACAAAGCACTTCCGCCCTGCGCCAATATACCGCTGTAAGTAAGTATGGTATTGGTTTGTGTAATGCCCGATGGGCGGCCATAACCCGGCAAACCCATCACAAACTTAGATGCGGGCATACCCCTTGTATTGAGCCAGTAATTCATAGATACATTGGCGAAGGCCATATCTGCATGGTGCCTGTAAGGTGCTGTGGTACTAAAATCGTCGTACACCATTACATTAAACCAATCCACATAGCCAAAAACCGCAGTTTCAACACCATCCCTGAAACCGCCTGCATATTTGCCCGGCGTAATGGCCGCAGTGAGGTAATATTTTTTATCAAGGTGGCAGGAGTCGCTCAGCTCTTTCATCAATGCAGTAAACTGCGCAGCCGTGTTGTTGGCCGTGGTCGGAAATTCCCAATCCATATC
>JANMDL010000411.1:0-6593 GCA_031376295.1 Chitinophagales bacterium | reverse complement strand
CAAAAGAAGATGGTACTTTTCCCATTATTTTAAAAACAACCAAAGGTTGCGACAGCATTGTTTTTTACAAAGTAATTTTTTCGAAACCGCCAACGGTGGATCTTGGGTTTGATAAATGCTTTGATGGCAAGGATACACTGGTATTGCAGACTGCTGGCGGCTATAACATTTATAACTGGCTAGGCACTACAAGTAATAATCCTGCTTACCTCGTTACACAAACGGGTAAATACTGGGTAAGCGTAACCAACTCCTGCGGCACAGGTACCGATACCATACAGGTGTTTGACGAGTGTGAATTTGATATTTATATGCCCAATGCCTTTACCCCAAACGGTGATTGGCTGAATGATAATTTCGGATTGCCACCAGCCAATAAAAACAGGCTGATACGGCTCACTGTGTACAACCGCTGGGGACAAAAAGTATTTGAAAGTACTGACCCCGGAAAAAGATGGGACGGCACTTTGCAAAACCTGCAGCAGGAGCCGGGCGTGTACATCTATTACCTGGATATGGTAACACTGAACGGAAAAAAACGTACTAAAAAAGGCACCGTGCTGCTGCTGCGCTGAACCTGTAATAAAACCTGCTGCAGCACTTGCATTTATAATTTAAAATCAATAGGTTTATGAAAAAATTGCTATGGCATACAACGAAAAGCTGGCAGACAGGGTAAGAGAAATGATAGCGCTTACCCATAAAAATGTGCTGGAGAAAAAAATGTTTGGTGGACTGTGCTTTATGGTGAACGGCAGGATGTGTGTGGGTGTGGAAAAAGAAAGGATGATGGTACGCATTGACCCTGCTGTATATGATGTGGTACTGGAAAAGGAAGGCTGTGTGCCGATGGATTTTACCGGCAAAGTAATGAAGGGCTATGTATTTGTAAGCGATACAGCCCTTACCACAAAAAGTAAATTGCAATACTGGATAAAGCTGGCGCTGGAGTATAATAAAATTGCAAAGCCGGCTAAAAAAAGAGGCCGGTAAAAAACACATACCAATAGTTTAAAACGGCAAACGCCCCGTTGCCGGGGCGCTGTTGTTGTGTAAACTAACTATGCCAGTATTTTAATCCTTCTTTACCACCCGCTTGCTGATTATTTCATCAAGATATTGCATCTTGAGGGTGTATATACCAGCAGCAAGGCTTCCGGGTATATCCAGCACGGCGCTGTTAACCCCTTTTAAAGATGGAACGATTTTCTTAAATACCTGTTTGCCCACAGCATCATACAAAAAGGCTGTAACAGTTCCATCCAGCGGCACAATATAATCAACAGGCAGGCGGCTTCCTGTAAATGGATTTACCACCAGCTTAACGTCAAACACATATCCTTTGGTACTCAGCATAACTATTTTACTGTACTGGTATGCCCCATCGTTGTTCACCATTTTAAGCCGGTAAAATGCGGTACCTGCAAGCTGAACAGGATCATTAAAATTGTACAGCATTTCGTTGGCAAGTCCGAGTCCCTGTACTTCACCAATTTTCTCATACTTTACACCATTAGTACTTTTCTCCACTTCGTAATGGCTGAAATTATTTTCAGAAGCCACTTTCCAGTTTAAAAAGGCCTTGTTATAATTCAGTTCTCCTTTAAAAGAAAGCATATTGGCAATGAGTATTCCGCCGCAATTCATAAAACGCAGGTAGGTATAATTGCCATCGGTAAATGAGCAGGTTGCGCTGTTGAGATTGGCAGGCGTGGTGGCCACTATCACCCTGAACCGGTGACCGCTATCTGCCCCGCTTGCTATAAACTGGTAATTGGTTGTGTATTGCCATGCCCCTGACACAAATGTGGGGGTTGCCGGTCCGCCGGAGAAAATATCTGTCCAGCTCAGGCCATTGTTTGTGCTGCGCTGCCATTTGTAATAAAGATAGCTGCCGTTGTAGGAATAACGCACTGTGCAGATAAGATTGATATCTACTGTGGGCGCATCCTTACAGCCAAGCACATAAGGCGTGTAATTCATACCCAGCGAAGGAACGCAGGCAGACACGCCTACATCATCCATCACCCAATCATTGCCGCCGCCGCCGGGCGAATTGTTGCGGATGGTAATTTTAAAACTGTCTAATGTATTTAAAAACAGAAACCCTCTTTTTTTCCAGGGATTGGCCTGCGTTTTATCGTAAGGCATATCACCGGATGTGTAATAAGTAGTATCATTTATTTCGAAGGCAAGATTAGGGCGCACACCGGCAGAATCGTTGCCGAACCAGGAAAGATAAGCCGGGTTGGGTGGCCAGCCTGCTGCCCAGGTGGTACTGCCATTGCCCAGCGAATCGGCACCGCAACGGGCACATACATTTCTAAACCAGGCACTGAATTCGTAGTACGTATTTTTACAAACATTTTTTACTACCTGTGTTACTGCTGCATTGGTAAAATAACTGGCGTTTACCAGCAGCATGTACCCTCCACCAGGCCGTGCAACGGCAGTATCAACAGGTGGGTTACCCACAGCAGGATTTGAAGCTCCGGTATGATCACCAATGATATCGAAAATGTCAAATATTTTTGGCGCATAAAATCTGCCGTTAAAACTGGTGTTGTTTGAACCGGCATCGCTGCTGTTGTTTACAATGGCGTAACTGCCATCGTTGGGATTGCTGGCATCGGCTGTTACAAAATTATACCCCAAAGCGCCACCCGGTACAATGGGTGATGCAACACCCCGGTTGCGGGGCTTGCCCGTACCAAAAGTGCCGTTGGTTTCAAATACATTACTAAGCGCCAGCCCGCTGCTGCAAAGGCCAGGGCTTTGAAACACGGCAATCACACTTTGAGGAAACCTGAACTTTGGTAATGGTATTACATCAGCCGTTCCCCTGAACCACAGGCTTGACCGGTTAAAAGTAAGGTACTGCCCGTAAGCAGCATTAACCACTACCCGGTAGGTAATCATACCAAACGAATTATTGGAAAACCTGGGCGGTGTGGCATTGCCATTGAATTGCCAGGATGAGCCGTTCCAGCGCCAGGTGCCACCACTCAATGTATCGGTACCAACCCCTGTGAGTGGCTTTGCTCTTATATTCACAATGTTGTTTCCCCCTCCGCTTGTATAGTTGCCCTGGTCGGCATCAATGTTTTCAGAAAAAGGGCCCTTGTATAAAATGCCTTCATTTGTTTTGATGCGCAAACTGCCGTTTACAAAATTTACATTGGTTGGTAAAGTATCAATTATCTGTGCCGATTTTAGGATATACCTTGTTTGCGCTGCGCCGGAGCCGCCAGCTGGTTGCGGGCTTTGTGGTACCAGGATGGTGTACCGCACTTCAATGGTATCACCAGGATCAAACACCCCGCCATTGGGTTTGCTGATATTAATAAAAGTACGTGCTACCTGGTAACTATTGGAATAAGTAATCTGGGCATAGCCGCCGGCTTTACTGCAAAACAGTAAGCACATAAAAAGCCATCTGAATAAAGCAGGTAAATTTTTTCCCATAAACATTGGTTTCAGTGATAAAAAAATCCTTTTACCGGCAATTGAAAAATCAATACAGGCTATCTGAAACCTGTTGATAATTAATACAACTGCCTGTCTGCTTAAGATAAAACCGGGTAAGTAAGTACTGTTGCATTGCTGCACCAGCAAGTGAGGTAAACCTGTGTAGTAAATTAACAACGCACAAAAAGCTGCAATATTGTGTATTGCAGCTTTTTGTTAATAAAACAAATTATCTGAACGGGTTAGTAAAATTTGTACAACCGGATTTTTATTGTATTTATACGAAGTACTTTACCTGTTTTTAATGAGTCTTTTACTGATAGCTACCGGATCGCCCTGGCATTGCAGCCTGATGGTGTAGAGGCCCTCAGCCAGGCCAGGTGGCAAATCCACAATAATACTGTTACTGCCTTTTGCAGAAGGATAATTTTTGTTCAGCAGGCATTTGCCTACTGCATCATAAAAAGATATGGTGACACTACCATCACTGCCCATGATATAATCCAGCGGAAGACGGTTGCCGGAAAAAGGGTTAACAATATTCCTTAGCTCAAACCCGTACCCTTTTACACTCAGCAATACCTGTTTGCTGTACTGGTAAAGGCCATCGGCATTCACCATTTTAAGGCGGTAATACACTTTGCCGTTTACCATATCCGGGTCGGTAAACTGGTAGCGTATTTCACCGGTTATTCCCTGCCCCGGTATGTTATCAATTTTTATAAACCGTTGCCCATCAATGCTTTTTTCTATTTCATAATGACTGAAGTTGGTTTCTTTGGCTACCACCCAGTTCAGCACTGCGGTATTACCATTCAACACGCCGCTGAACGACAGCAGGTCGGCTGTAAGGATACTGCCGCAGGGCAAAAAACGCAGGTAAGTGCTGTTGCCATCTGTAAAGGAACAGGTGGTGGAGCCCAGGTTGCCTGCTGAAGTGGCCGTAACCACCCTGAAGCGGTGGCCACTATCGGCACCACTGGCCATAAAATTATAGTTGGTGGTATATTGCCATTGCCCCCCTGCAAATGATGTTGACACCGGGCCTGCAGCCGTACCGGCAATATCGTTCCAGCTTGCGCCATTGTTGGTACTTTTTTGCCATTTGTAGTAAACATAACTGTTGCTGTAAGTATACCGGATGGTGCATTGCAAACGGATGTCAATGGTGCTCTGGTTACTGCATCCCAGCACATAGGGATTATAGTTCATACTCAATGATGGTATACATGCCGACACCCGTATGTCATCCATCGCCCAGTCGTTGCCACCGCCACCCTGTGCATTGTTGCGGATGGAAAAAGTGGCACTGGTTTGCGAAGGCCCTGTTCTGAACAGGAAGCCCTTTTTTACCCAGCCCACCGTATCAATTTCACCGGTACTGTAAATATCTTTATCGTTAATTTCAAAAGTAAGATTGGGCAGTACGCCGGGTTTATTGGTATTGTTAAGAATTGAATCTCCTCCACAAACCGGGCATATATTTTTTATCCAGGCCGTAAATTCATAGTAGGTATCGGGGCAGAGGCCACCAATGGTTTGCCGGTATGCCTCGGTAGTAATATAGTCGGCATTCACCATCAGCATATAGCCTCCGTTGGTTCCTGCTGCTACTGGCAGGTTACCTGCAGCATTGTTTGTTCCGCTATGGTCGCCATCAATAAACCAGGCACTAAACATGCGGTTGTTGCAACTATCGGCGGCGGGTACAGCAGGCGCAGTGGTACAGTTTGGTGTACGGCGGGCATTGCGGTTGGTGCTCGACCTTGGACTTAAATTATTTACAATGGCATAGCTGCCATCAATTACATCCTGCGTGGCCGACACATTATTGCGGTAAATATAGTTGGGTACCAGTACAGAGGGCCCTGTACCACGGTTGAGTGTATTCCCCCTGTTGAAAGTACCATTACTTTCGCCTGCCAGGTTTATATCAAGTCCGTTCTGGCAAAGCGTATCTTTAGCACTTATCAATATCCTGTGCGGAAAAGCCGTTATTACGGTATCGGCTCCGCCATTTGCCCGCCTGTAAATAAATTGCGCCGGCTGAATCATTACACTGTCGCCGGGGTTACCCGTTACCCTTACCCGGTAAGCGGTAGAAAAAAGATGCCCTGTCCACCACTTTGGTGCATTGCCATAAGGATAGGTACTGCTAAGGTTGATGCTATCGGTGCCGGAAATATTGCTGGGGTTGTTATTGGCAGGGGAACCGGGGTTTCTGCCCATATTAATCCGAATATTGAACTGCCCCGGCGCAGGGCTGTTGTTATAAGTAGCAGCATCATCGCCTGCGGCTAATGTATAGCGTTTATACGTTACCCCTTCGTTGGTTACTATTCTTATTGAATCTGCAAAACTGGTTAGCATTTGTGTATTGGTGGGGATATTATCTACATACCGCACCCGGTAAATTTTTCCTGCAGCACCACCATTGTAGCCCCAGGGCAGGTGAATACTCATTCTTATTTCAATGATATCATCTTTTTCAACCTTACCACCGGTATTTTTTTTGGTAATATTTACATAGCCATTACCAAACTGCGGGGTTTGTGCAATACTCCATTTACTACACAGCGTTAGTAATGCAATAATTGTAAATATTTTTTTCATCTGATGGTTTATTTAAGGATATAGAAAAAGGGCTTTTACTATTACCCGGAACATATAACGTAGTTTTACTTATTTTATTATTTAGCTATGTAATATTTACAGGGAAGTATAATTTCTGCACGGTTTTTGCGTTTGTTCTTTTACAGGCAGAAAACATGGGTATCAACACCGCTTATTAAATTGGTTGTTACCAGGTTTTTTAAAATCCATTATTATGAAAAAATATTACATACCCTTTTTGGGAATTTTACTTTTCGCACAACTCACCAGGGCACAGGTTACGCCTTCCGATTCTTCCAGTTCCTTTACTTACCGGGTGCTTGCCAGCAACATCAGCTATCCGTGGGAGGTATTGTATGGCCCTGATGACAGCCTTTGGGTAACAGAAGCCAGAAGTTATAAGATTACCAAAATAAGCCCTGTGGATGGCGGTAAACGCACCATACTTAATCTTAGTGGCAATAAAAATTTTTACCAGTTTATTGATGGCAGTGGCAACCGCTTTGCCCGTG